>JBAXWD010000099.1:0-2514 GCA_037128645.1 Candidatus Berkelbacteria bacterium | reverse complement strand
CGTCTCGGTCTCGCAACTGGGGCGCCAATTTACGGTTGATAGCAAAATTCCGAACTAAGCCAGTAAAAATTACTGACAGAAATAGAGCTGCGAGAAATGTCCAAAAATAACTCATGACTTAAATTTAGCAAAAAACGAAGCATTTGTCCCGAATTTCTCCGCAGAAACTCAATACTTAAAATTTTTAGAGATCGACCAAAGCGCATCAAAATATTTTTTATAAGCCTCGGACACAGCCTTAGACTTGATCATAATCGCCACCGGACTTTCACCAAAAATCTGAATTACTACCTTGTCTTTATAAAACAGGGTTGAGGACGGGGCGGAAAAATTAGCTGGCATTACTCGGACTGTATTGATTCGCGGGTCCTCTCGACCAACAATCCCTTTAGCTTCCCTTTCCGATGTTACAGTTAACATTTTGATTTTTCGTCCAAGGATTTTTTTCTGATAAGTCTTCCAAAATGGCGCCGTAACTTCATACCATCCGTAACCCGAACCACCAATTACATAAAACTCTTCGCCATCCCCAAGTGTATGCTGAATATCTTTTTGTATCTCTTCGTAGCCCTCAGATCCTTCAAAAATCTGGACCGAAATCGGGGTTTCTGTGTAAATATTTTCCAATTTTGGCAATAAATCTTTGGCAACTTGTGCTTTCTCGACAATTTTTCGGACTAAAACCTTCGGCTCCGCGGCTTGAAAATATTTGATTCGCTTTTTATCTATTTTAGAAACTAAGCCTTCGCGCTCTAGCCGCCCCAAGGATGAATAAACAATTTCTCGGTGAAAATTAGTGGCATCGATAATTCCGCCCGCTGATGATTCGCCGACCAAAAGTAGCGCCAAATAAACTTCAGCGTCTTGAGATGACAAGCCAATTGTTTCTAATTTTTGCTTCAAATCTTTGTTCATAACAACCCTCCGACACACATTTATTACTTACTTATTCAATTACCTTATGCATCCAGTGTAGCATGATTATTTAACTTTGTCAAAGAAAAGACTTGACAAACTAGATAATCTTTGCTACAATGCCTTGTTACGCTGAAAAAACCCGCAAAGGAAGATACAAATGAATACCACGAGAGTTTATGTATGTATTGAACGCGAACAATGCAAGTGCGGCAGTCAATTGTGGCGGATTCCAATTGCAGTCTTCTTCGACCCAAGGAAAGCCGCTGAAAAGCTCATCGAGCCTTGGAGTGGGAGGTCACCCTCCACGACACCGATGGAGGTGAATGTCGATGACGAATGGTACAAGTGGGATGTCGAGATGGTAGCCAGTCGACTAGTGAATGCCGACCAAGCGTCAACAGTCTGGAGACGCCACGGTGACTACTCCAAGCTCGATGTCCGAACAATCTACGTCGCCGATGCCAACGACGCGCTACCAACACCTGTCGCTAACATTGGCAGGCACCAAATCCAGCCCCAAGAAATCAAACTCGAGGATGTTGCATGGTCTGTCCGAGCGTTTAACATACTCAAGCGCGATGGATTCAAGACGCTCGGTGACATCACCCAGAGAACGAGTGCTGAGTTATTAAGCCTCCGCAACTCCGGCAAACGCGTCCTAGACGAGATCATCGAAACTCTGGCAGAACATGACCTGAAACTGAAAGAGGAATAAGCATCCGAGACTCTTCGGACAGCCGGCCAGAGCCATAACTGGTTCGGGCCCGCCTCCGAGGGAAAAATAAAAGCCGGCAGGCTAAAAACAATGGGAGCGAAAATGATTAGCAAGAGAGAGATCATCCTGGTGGCATTGATTGTTCTGGTGATTGCGGCAGGCGGGCTGTATCTGTTGGGTCTGGGCATGTCTCACGGCAACAGCCAAGAAACGAGCAAATACCTACGCGCGGTCAAGGATCTGCACTTACAGATCGCTGGCGCAGGCCAGCTCCACATTGTCCGAGACATTATTACTCCTGTGACGGTGCTGCGGCAAGTCGATAGTAAGGCTGGCTTCACCACTATCGAAGTGCAGTTTGGCACCGCTCGCATGATGGCGCTGCTGGAAAACGGCGCCAAAGTTGTGCCTGGCAGCAAGGGCTACATGATCAATGTCTGGTTCTCACAGCTAGACGAGACAGGATCAACCGTGCCGTTCGTTCTGACAAAAGAACCGTGACAGCTCCGGCTTGCGATGTTTGCAAGCCGGAATTTTTATTTTAAATAGAAAAATCTGACATTACTGCCAGATTTTTCTTAGATATTGACTGAAATTATTTCTTAACTCGTCCCCAATCATTGCCATAAAAAACGGTCTCGGAAACAAGATCGTAGTCAAGAATTTCTTCCGGTTTAAACCAAATTTTAATTTCGTCTTCGGCTTCATCAACTGAGCCAGATGCGTGAACTAGAGTTTGGATTGCTCTGTGAGTCTGATCAGAAACTTCATAAGAATCATGGCTGTAATCACCACGGATTGAACCAATATCGGCGACTAACGGATTTGTGGCTCCAGCAGTTTTTCTGCCGAGGGCGATAGCGTGTGGGCCTTCCCAAATC
>JBAXWD010000098.1:0-2580 GCA_037128645.1 Candidatus Berkelbacteria bacterium | reverse complement strand
GGAAACCCCGTACGATCGGCATGCCAATGCGGTGAGTGCGGGGAGGACGTCATTTTGTTGACATTTTGGTGCAACAATGGTAGTATCATTATGCGTTGTTACTCAAGGAGGAGATTCCATGTCAACCGGTCGATGGATTTGCGTTGCAGCCGCTGCCATCTTTGTGCTCGCGCTGGCAGCTTTCGGTGTAAGAGAGATTCGTCATCGGAATCACTACAGAGTAGTTGAGAAGGAAGGCAAGTTGCTGGCTGAACTTTCGCCTATGGTCATTCACGGGGTAGCTGGCCGCGAAGTAACTGGCAGTATCGAGGTCAGGAACATCGGTAGTCTGTCATGGGTGCCGCAGAAGAATTACTTCGCTCTTGGTGTCTTTGAGCGGAGCCCGATCGGCACCAGGACTGAGAGACTGATGTTCAGCAACGGGGCCAATCGGCTGGTTGTCGAGGGGGCTGTTAACCCCAAGGGCAAATTATGGAAGGCCGACTTCGTCATCGACTTACCGGACCCAGGTAAGTACATTCTGCATTTTCAGATGGTCGAGGAGGGCGTAACCTGGTTTGGTCAAGAAGTGACTGTGCCGATTACGATTAGTGAGTAGAGCTGTCTGCTGATGATCAGATGTATGGTCCGGCGGTTTTTTTATTCTGTATAAATTTAGCGCTAAATTTGCTATTATCAAAGCATGGATATCAAGCAAAAACTTGAGGAGCTCAAGGCTGTTCTGAAAATTGAAGATAAGGAAAAAAGAATCGCTGAAATTGAGGAAGAAATGCAAGCGGAGGGTTTTTGGAATAATCAAGAAACCGCTAATGAACGAACGCGTGAATTAAAAAATTTGAAGGTTGATGTAGATAAAATCAAAGAGTTGGAAGAATTGTCTGAAATGGCCGAGGGCGATGATGTTCAAGCAATCGAAGATGAAATCAAGAAACTTGAAGTATATACTTATTTTTCTGGCCGCTACGATGATCATTCAGCAATCATCAACTTTTACGCCGGCGCTGGTGGTGATGATGCCCAGGATTGGACGGAAATGTTAATGCGAATGTACTTGAAATGGGCGGAAAACAACAATTACGAGGCGAAAATTTTATCTGAATCTCGCGGCGGAATCGCCGGTATTAAATCAGCCACACTTGAGATTGCCGGCTCCTTTGCTTATGGAAAATTAAAAAAGGAGTCTGGCGTCCACCGCTTGGTTCGACTGTCACCGTTTAATGCCAAGGATTTGCGTCAGACTTCATTTTCTTTGGTTGAGGTAATGCCAAAAATAGAAAAAGATTCAGAGCTCGTAATACCTGAATCAGATATTCGCATTGATGTTTACCGGGCCGGTGGTCATGGCGGGCAGTCGGTGAATACTACAGACTCGGCAGTTCGAATAACACATATACCAACTGGAATTGTAGCCCAGTCGCAAAATGAAAGATCGCAGCTCCAGAACAAGCAAAATGCCATGAGCGTTATGCGAGCGCGGTTGGCAAAATTGCTGGAAGACCAACACAAAGAAAAAATCGAAGAAATTCGTGGAGCATCTGCTGAACCAGAGTGGGGAAGCCAAATTCGGTCATACGTTTTGCATCCGTATAAACTGGTTAAGGATCACCGAACAGATTTTGAGTCAAAAAATCCTGATGCGGTTTTGGCAGGAGAGCTAGATGGATTTATTGAGGCAGAAATTCGGAAACAATAATTGTTCAATTGTTTCATTGTCCAATTGTTATTAAAACAATCGAGCAATAGAGCAATCGAACCATGTCCCATTTCTTGTCCTATCTAAAATTTCTAAAGATTCCCTTCTCGCCGGAGGTTTTTTTGCATTACCGCACCGCGATTGCACTACTGCTGCTGGTAATTATTTTGTCTTTTATCATAGATTTCCTTCTGGCCCACAGTTTTTTGGGACCTAAGTATAGAATATTGTTGGCTCCAGGAGTGATTATTCACGAACTAGCTCATGGCTTCGCTTGTTTGTTTACCGGTGCCAAAGTTTCGGAAATGGCACTGTTTGAAAAAGATGGCGGCCATGTCAAACACACCAGGCCAAAAGTTCCGATTATTGGTCCGGTAATAATATCGCTAGCGCCGCTGATTGCCGGCATTGTCATTATCTATTTCGCTTCGAAATATTTAAGCACCGGTGACTTAAATATTTTCAAACATGGGTTTACATCCAAGGCCGTAATCGCTACTAATTCTGCGATTATCAAGAATCTAGTCCATTTTTCACTGCGAAATTGGATATTACTATATATTGTAATCTCAACCGCTGTGACAATGGTGCCAAGCCGGCAAGATTTTATCAATGCATTCCTCCCGCTACTGTTGTTAATTTTAGCTTTTTTGATTGTTTCCAAATTTACACATTGGTATTTACCAACTGCTACATTTAATATGTTGTTGCTGTCGGCGCTTAATCTATTGATCTTGATGCTGATTTTGAGTATAGTTATATTTGCAATATCGAATTTTTTTAGAACAGCCAGTTCGTAAGATGTGTCATCATTCCCGTGAAGACGGGAATCTACTATTAGTGGATCCCCGATCAGGCCCACAGGGTCACCTGCGGAAGATCGGGGA
>JBAXWD010000097.1:0-2604 GCA_037128645.1 Candidatus Berkelbacteria bacterium | reverse complement strand
AAGATAAATGGTTTCTTAAATACTTTTGGCCAAGTTATCGGCTCTGCCCCAGAGAAAATTAAACAAGCAAAGTTTTATAGCAAGGAGGCACAAAGCTTAAACTCCTCTATAAATCCCAGCCAATTTCCGTCTTCGGAGCAAAAGTCGGTGGCCAATTTACAAAAATTCTCAACTACCGCAACTGATTTCTTTGATTATCTTTCCGGCGTGCCGGCCAGTTTGTCCGACGCGCTAACATTTTCTGGCGGTAAAAAAAGTTATTTAATTTTATTTTTGAATAATGCCGAACTTCGGCCTGGCGGTGGCTTCATTGGCTCGTTTGCCAGGATGGATTTAGAAAATGGTTGGGCGACGGCGCTTGATTTTGAGACCAACATCTACACATTGGACAAAAAATTCACTGATGCTGGCAATATTATAACTCCACCGACTGAAATGGCTGGTATGACCCCAGCTTGGACGATGCGAGATTCCAATGTCTTTGCAGACTATGGGGCTAGCTCAGAAAAAGTCACTTGGTTTTATCAGCAGGAATCAGCCCTGCCGGCGGCGAAGGAAATAGCCGGCGTAATTTCTATTGATACAACACTTTTCAGAAATTTGCTGAAAGTTGTTGGCCCAATTAATATGCCGGAATACAATTTGGTTGTAACCGACCAGAACTTTTTGTCTGATGTTCAGTATCAAGTTGAGGTGGCATATTTTCAGAACAATCAGAATAAACTCGAAAATCAGCCAAAAAAGATTTTGGCCGACATGATGCCGAAATTTGTTTCAGCCGCGACAAAAGATAGTCAGGTTCAGGCCAAAGTTGGTAAGGAAATATTTAAAGCAATTTCGGAAAAGCATTTTCTGTTTTACTCTACAAATCCGTCAGTCGAGGATTTGGTTGATGGCATTGGAATGTCTGGCAAAATCCATGACGTGGCCGGTGATTATTTATATCTGTCTGATGCCAACATTGGCGGGCTAAAGAGCAGTCTAAATATTGCTGAAACTGTTAACCAAAATATTTCAATTGACAACGTTGGTACAGCCAAAGAAAGTTTGTCGATATCAAGAAAGCACAATGGAAGCTACGAGTGGCCAGATGGGGAAAATATGAATTATTTACGTGTATTGCTGCCGCTGGCAACGCAGATAGATACTCCCAACTTGAGCCCGGAAGTGGTTTCGGGGAAAAACTCCGTGGCTTATTGGCAAAATACCAAACCGGGGGAAACTTCGGTGTCGAGTCTGGATTATCATCGCGGTCAGGCGGTAGACCTCACTAGCAACAGTTTTGATTATCAAATTACAATTCAAAAACAGCCAGGGATAGAGAGTTTTAATTGGAACCTGTATTTAGTGTATCCCGAAGGCTGGAAACCACAAAATGTTGAAGGATATGACGCAAAGAATCATAAAATTTATCTCTCACAGTTGATTTCAAAAGACTCAGTTTTTCGACTTCGATTTATCCGCGACTAGAGAAGAGAAAATGCCAACTTTGCCTTTGATTTATTGAGATATTTTACGTATACTATATATAGTAGGAATTAAGGAGGGCTTAGTGCGTTGTTGTCGGAAAAGGCAGCATATTTCTATTTTTGACCAATAAAAACCTTATACATGGAAGAAAAACTCAAAAAATCTAACGCATATGATGCCTCAAAAATTACCGTTCTCGAAGGATTAGACCCAGTTCGAAAACGTCCTGGTATGTATATTGGCGGCACCAGCATTGATGGCCTTCATCATTTAATATGGGAAGTTCTAGACAATGCTATAGATGAAGCTATGGCTGGTTTTTGTGATTGTGTCACAATCACCATCGAAGACGGAAACGTTGTAACAGTCGAAGATAATGGTCGCGGAATCCCAGTCGACAAACACAAAACTACAGGTAAGTCAGCACTAGAAACGGTTTTAACTGTGCTGCACGCCGGTGGAAAATTTGGTGGCGACTCTTCGTATAAAGTTTCCGGTGGACTTCATGGCGTTGGTGTATCTGTTGTTAACGCCCTATCGAGCGAATTTATAGCTGAAGTACATCGCGATGGGAATATTTACCAACAAAAATATGTTCGCGGCAAAGCCGTCACTGAGGTTGAAATTGTTGGAAAAGTCGAAGGAACTGGCACAATCCAAAAGTTCACTCCTGACCCAGAGATTTTCCCTATTATCGATTTCAATTTTATGACGGTTGTTAATCATTGTCGCCAACAAGCTTATCTAACTAAGGGGCTTCGGCTAAATCTTCGCGACAAAAGAGCCGGCGGCGGTGCTCCAGAGTTTATCGAGGCGCTAAAAGCTGACATTAAAGAGCAAGAAGAAATTATAGACCTTGAGCATGCCGACAATGATGGAATCCAAGTGACTGATGAAAGTGTCGAAGACGAAAAAAATGAAACGGAAAAAATAAAAGTTCCGGAAGAAAAAATTTCTAAACTGTTTCCGAAAGAATATACTTTCTACTTCGAGGGTGGAATTGCATCCTATGTCAGGCATTTAAACAAGGCCAAACAGGCGCTCAATGATCCTCCATTTTACGTTGAAAAAGAATCTGGCGGCATTATCGTTGAGGTGGCTCTGGCCTATACTGACGATTTTAAGGAACATACC
>JBAXWD010000096.1:0-2616 GCA_037128645.1 Candidatus Berkelbacteria bacterium | reverse complement strand
CGGCGCGTGGTGTGACTTGGCTACTCATTGTCGCCAAACGGGTCGAATCGCTCTTTTGGCCCGTCGGTAACAGCGGGAGAAGCTGATTCGGCTGAATCGTTTATCGCACCAGTCAGCGGGTCATTGCCACACCCAGGGCATGGATCATCTCTGTTGATGATCGCAGTCGAGCAAATGCAACATACAGAAACAGGAAGTCGGTGCTGTGCATCGTGCGTTGTCAGCTTGTGTGGCTTGAAGTCGCGCTTTGTTCGTTCATTGAAGACTATCGTGAACTTTCCAACCAGCGTCGGGTTGTATCGCTTACCAAGACGGTGGCAAAGTTGTTCTACCACCCATTCTTTACTGTCACGATGGTCTTCGGGAACAATTACCAGCTGTGGTTTTTTGCCCCGCCACCAGCGCTTGTCCGGATAGTTGAGAAACACCTTAGCTTTTTGTGACGTGGCAATCACCTCCTTGTCTCATCTTATTTCTAGACTAGACCCGTAGCTGTTTGTTGTCAACTTTTGTTCACTTAATTGGCTATTTGTGCTAAAATGTAGTTGTGACGACAAATTTGAAAGCCAAACTGTTCTTTCTCGTGTCAGTTAGCGTTTTTGCGCTAGCGGCTTTAATTTTGACTCTAACTAACTATAGCCCGTACAAAGCCGACATCTCCGTTTTTATCTTGCTCTACGTCTCATTTTGGGCTACTTTTACCGGACTTATCACTGTTGTGCTGCTTTTTGTCAGGTCAAGGTTATCAGAAAAAATAATGTCAGATGTATTTTGGCCAACACTCCGTATCTCGGCCATTATCTCACTGGCGGCAACCGTACTGTTAATTTTGGCCGGCCTGAAAATACTAGACTTATGGGTAGGCGCGCCCCTAACAATTGCAATTATTATGCTTGAATTATTTTTCCGCGGTAATAAATTTAAAAAACAGCACAATGAAGGGTAATTTACATCCAATCACTCAACTCTTGCGCCAAACCATCAAAATATTTGAAGGTTTGGGTTTTGAAGTTTTTGATGGCCCAGAGGTAGACTCCGAGTGGTATAACTTTGATGCTCTAAATATGCCGTCAGACCATCCTGCGCGTGATATGCAAGATACTTTTTGGCTATCCGATGGTAGAGTTCTTCGAACTCAAACTTCCAATGGACAAATTCACTTTGGCAAAGATCACAAACCACCATTTAGAATTCTTTCTCCTGGTCAAGTTTATCGCAACGAGGCTACAGATTTTAAGCATGAAGCGGCAATTTTCCAACTGGAAGGCTTGTATGTCGACAAGGATGTTAAGGTTAGCAATTTGTTTTATACGCTGGAACACTTTTTCAAGAAAATCTATGGCGAAGACACTGAAGTTAAATTTACCCCCAGTTTTTTCCCTTTTGTAGAACCTGGCTTTGAAGTCAGCGCCAAATATAATGGGAAATGGCTAGAACTTCTGGGCGCCGGTATGGTCCACCCGAAAGTTATTAAAAACATGGGGTTGGATCCAGAAAAATATAGTGGTTTTGCATTTGGCATGGGAGTTGATAGGTTGGTGATGTTGAAATATGGCATCGAGGATATCCGATTGTTACGCTCTGGAGATTTAAGATTTCTTAAACAATTCTAACTACACGGATTTTACACACAGATAGGCACGGAAAAGTCATAAATATAATAAAAAAAATGAAAGTTTTAAAAAGCTGGTTAAAAGATTACATAAATTGCGAAATATCAGACGATAAACTGGTGGATATTTTAACGTCTGCTGGTTTAGAAGTTGAAGAAATTATCCCTGGGATTGACCCTTTGGTCATCGTGGCCGAAATTGTAGAGATTAAGAATCATTTTAATGCCGACAAGCTCAAGGTTGCCATCGTTAATAGCGGTTCAGAAAAATTGCAGATAGTTTGCGGCGCTCCCAATATAGAAGTTGGGCAGAAAGTTCCTCTAGCTTTGGTAGGCAGCAAATTGCCAGGCGGAGAAATTAAAGCAACAAAAATTCGTGGCGAAGAATCATTTGGCATGCTTTGTGCGCAAGATGAACTTGGGCTAGGTAATGATCATGCCGGAATATACATATTGCCAGAGGATTACGAAATTGGTAAATCTCTTTCCGGGTATATAGGTTCAGACACTACAGTTGAATTAGATATCACCGCCAACCGAGGAGATTGCCTTTCTCACCTTGGTGTTGCACGCGAAATTGCCGCTTTTAAAAATATAAGCACTAAGAAGGAACCAATTGCGCTTTCTAAAACGGAGACCGCGCATTCCTCAACCAAAATATCTGTAGAAATCGCCAGCCCTGACCTTTGTCCCCAATATTTATCACGCGTAATTACCGGCGTAAAAATTGGCCCGTCACCAAAATGGATGCAAGACAGATTGATTGCCTGCGGCGCAAAACCAATTAACAACGTAGTTGATGTCACAAATTATATTTTGCTTGACTTAGGGCACCCTATGCACGCTTTTGACTGGAAAAAAATTAAAGACTCAAAAATTATTATTCGCAAAGCAAAAAAGAACGAGGATATTGTCACTTTAGATGGAGAGCTGCGCAACTTGAGTCCCGACATGCTGGTAATTGCCGACAGTGAAAAAGCCCTGGCAGTTGCGGGAATTATGGG
>JBAXWD010000095.1:0-2626 GCA_037128645.1 Candidatus Berkelbacteria bacterium | reverse complement strand
GAATTTTTCCAAGTAATCGATTTCGTGGCCGCCATTTACAATATCACCGGTGAACAAAATTAAATCTGGTTTTTCAGCAATTAAAAAATTGCGGAAAACTTCCAGAAAACCAATTTTGGCGTGAACATCGGAAATGCATAAAGCTTTCATTGATTCAGTTCTCCCACCTTGTCATTGCGAGGAGGAACGACGCGGCAATCCTTGGATAAAATCAAAACCGGTTCTATTTTGTAAGATTGCCGCGCCTCCGCCAATGGCGGATGGCTCGCAATGACAGATAAGTGATTCCATTTCATTTGATCACCTGAAATTCAATTTTATTGTCGGAAACAGAAACGCTTTTGGCTAACATATTTCTTTTGGACAGAACAGAATTGATATTGTCATCTAGCATTTGCTGAATCTGATTTTGATTTTTACCATAAACAACAATGTTATTCAAATCGTTTGGCGCCAAAATGAATGTAAATTTGCCAGCTATGACTGCGGCATTAATTTTTAATTTAACAGCAACCGGGATCCAGGAATCGCGAATTTTCCCGGTTAAAATTATCTGATCTTTGGACAGGGCGAACTGGCTATCTTTCAATGGAAAATTCGCCGCTTCAGCACCACTGGCAGTTAGAAATTCCTGATTATTAAAATCAACGGTAGTAATTCCAACGCCAGAGACTGATGACAATCTACCAGCGAATGATAAGTCCGTATTGTCGACGGCGTTATCAATAGAACCCCCAGTTGAAATATTCGCTCGCTTTAGATTAATTGCAACAGCAACCAGTCCAACAAAAATAATCAGCAGTATAATAATTACAAACGCCCAAAATCCGCTAAATTTATTTTTTGTTTTATCGAGTTCAGCAAAAAATGAGCTGTCTCGCACTGTAGGTTTGCGAGTCAGGCCGTCGACACTTCTTTTCTTAGGAGTTTGGCTCCGACTTAACATTTACTCTCCGCTTTATTGCCCAAATTAGTTCTTCGCAGCCGAGAAGATATGTAATTAGAATATATACCAAAGCGCCAACAACTATTGTAACAACTGCCTGCTCCAAGACTCCAAAGAATCTATCCATATTAAAGTATCCATATAAGTAATGACCGAGATAGCGGACAACAACTGCCATAACGAGAGAGGCAAAAATTACTTTTAGGCCGGACCAAACAATTTCGTGATTGAATATTTGCGGCACCACTCGGTGGAGCCAGAAATAAAGAGCTAGTGCATTTAAGTAGCTGCCGATTGAAAATGCCAGTGCCAATCCGGCGACTCCCATTATTCTAGCTAGCGGAAATGCAATAGCGATGCTAATAAAAATAGAGACAACCGAGATATAAGTTGGGATCCGAGTGTTATGCCTAGCATAATAAGCTTTGGCGAAAAGAGGAATTAATCCTTGGGCAATGAGAGAAAAAGAAAACCAACCCAGGGTTAGCGCTGCCATTTTAGTGTCAGACCAGTCAAATTTTCCTGAACCTAAAATTAAACGGATAATTTGAGCTCGAAGAAGAATGAAAATAACAGTTGATGGGGCCAAGAGATAAATTATTACCCGCATTGACCTAGTTAAATATGAGGAGTAACCCTCGTCATCGCCAGCAGAAAAGCGATGAGCCAGAGTTGGAAAAACGACAGTTGAAAACGAGGTAGCAAAAACCACTGTCGGCATGGTTTGAATATTGTTGGCTAGATTAAAAACCGCGATTGAACCAATGGCCAGCGATGAAGCAACGGCAGTGTATACTACTAGCATGACATTATTCGCTCCTGAGCCAATTGCTCGCGGGATCATTAGCTTGAAAACTCGGCGGACGGAGGAATCTTTGTAATTAAACAGTGGCTTGAAACGCCAGCCCAGTTTAACTGCCGTCGGCACCTGAACCAATATGTGAAGAAAAGAGCCTAAAACCACAAACCAAGCAACAGATACAACTCCAAATTTCTCAGCAAAGAAAATTGCGGCAATAATAATTGAGAGATTATAGACTATCGGGGCCAAAGAATAGGCGATAAAACGCTTAAAAGAATTTAACATCCCACCAACAAAGTAGGAAACGGAAAAGAAAATCGGTGTGAGTAATAAAATTCTAGAAAGCTGAATAGTTTTTTCTAGCCTGGTTGAATCAAAATCCGGCACGATCAAATGAGAGAGTTGTGGCATGAAGAAATATAGAATGATAGCCAAGACAATCAAAATTGCCCCGCCAAGTGAAATTAGCGAATTTGCTAATTTAAAAGCTTCCTTTTTTTCATCTTTAGCTAAGTGGGCAGCAAAAACCGGAATAAAAGCAGCGGAGATGGCGCCGAAAATTAGAATGTTGAAAATTAAATCCGGTATCCGAAAAGCGGCATAATAAATGTCTAAATCTCCTGTGGCAATATTTCTGGCTAAATAGTGATCACGCAACAGCCCTAAAACATTGGATAAAGTGGTGGTGACAATTAAAATCCCCGCCGCCCCGATTAGTGAGTTCTCTCGATGAACAAAAGTTTGAAATCGTTTCCACATATTATATAAATTAAATGACGAAACCAGAATTAAGAATGACGAATTGAGGCATTAAATCATTTGTTCGTCATTCGCCATTCGGACTTCTTAATTTTTATTTTAATGTCTTCTCTTCAGCT
>JBAXWD010000094.1:0-2682 GCA_037128645.1 Candidatus Berkelbacteria bacterium | reverse complement strand
ATGAACGATGATGATAAGCAGATCATGAATTGGGGGTTGGGAATTGCAGGCGAGGCTGGCGATGTTGCTGGTTGTATTAAAGAAACTGTCGGCCACAAGAATGATCAGACGGCCGGAACTCGGGAAAACCTTGGCGACACAATGTGGTACATTGCCGAAATTTGTAATTTTTATGGCTGGGATTTAAATGAAATCCTTGAAGAGAATATTGAAAAATTAAAGAAACGCTATCCGAATGGTTTTGAATTTGGTCGCGCGAAACGTGACGGAAAACGGACAGACTGGAATGAGAAATAGCCTCTGTTATTTAACCATCGCTTCGTTTGGTTGCTACGCCATATGGAGAAAACTATTGGATCTTGTTATAACCTCGTTTCACTCGGTTTTAACGCCGTGTGGAAATAGCTATTAAATCTTGTTATAATTAGAAAAAGAAAATAATTTAGGAGGGAACTATGGTAGAAGATGAAAAAGTAGCAACGCCAGCACCGGCGCCTGCTGCGCCTGCGAAAAAAAGCAATGCAACGACGATTATTATCATCGTTGTGGTAGCACTAGTGGTTTTGGGAGTCGGCGGTACATTAATTAGCAGGTGGGTGGCGAGGAAGGCAGCGGATAAAATTACCAGCGGAATTTTATCATCAGCAACAGGCAGCAACGTTTCAGTCAATTCCGATAGTGGGACGACCTCAGTCTCCAATGGTTCAGGTACAACTTCGGTTGGCAGTAACGTTAAGTGGCCGACAGATATGCCCGCATCTGTGCCAAAATTAACTGTCGGTACTTTGACCATGTCGACATCTGACAAAACCAGTAATAGCTGGTCGGTTTTAGCCAGTGATATTAGCCAGGCCCAATTTGATACTTACAAAGCGTCAGTTGTTTCGGCTGGTTGGACAAATACTGCTACAACTTCCTTTGGTGCTGACATTCTGACTTACGATAAAGATTCCAATAGTTTAACGTTGACCTATGATCCTTCGTCGAATGGTCTCTCTGTTACAGTCACAACAAAATCAGAGTAAATAGCGCAAAACTTCATAACTAGTTGAAATATGACGGATTTTGGAAGACAAGATGTTGATGGCGCCCCGGATTTTGAATCACTGAAAAGGGATTTAACTTCTTTTGTCCAAGCAGAATTAACCAAAGACAATTTGGATGCTCATGTAATTTACTCGAGCATTAAGGAAAAAATTGGCTCCGGCAACACCGACGATTCGATGTTAAATTTTGCAATAAATTCGGCCATCAATCAAATTGAAAAGGCAAAAGAGTCCGGCAAACCGTTGTCTGATGTGGATGTAAAAAAACAGGTTGATCTGGTTGTTAGCTGGGCGCTAATTAAAGTTAAGGGCAAGGACGATTCAGAAATAGGAGCAATCGGTGCAGGAAAAACTGATGACATTGATTATGGCACCGGCGGAGACACGATAACACTTAAAGATTTTATAACTAAATAAGTTTCTTCGAGCCAATTAAAATAGCGCCGCCCCAACTACTTGGGCGGCGCTTTGGGCTTTCTCCACTTCAACTGTTCGAGTCGCTCGGTCCATCGAGTCTCCAGTTCGTCTGCGTCCATTGTCTGGCTGATGATATTTGCGGCCTTGGTGATCGCTGCGGGCGTCCTGTCTTCGTGCTTGCTTGGTGGCAACGCCGGGTTAAAGCAGCAGGTTTGGTATTGCTTGAACAAACCCTGCTCGACAACGATCATTACGCCGATCCCGCCAACAGTGCCAGCCGAGAAGAACCAGCCGCAGGCTTCCATGAACTGGTTAACCCTGCTTGAGGTTTCGTGGTTCATGAGTGTAACAATTCGATCATGGATAGTCTGGGGGTCAGCTATGTGCTCGCGTACATCAGGACAAACAATACTCCTGTACACTGCTCGTCGCCGATCAATCAGACTGAGGCGCTGGTTCTGGCGAGTTCTTGTTCCGTGAATGACCCAGGTTTCATCTTCGGAAATTACAGCTTCCGCGCCCAGGTATTCGCAGATGAAGCTCGATACTCTTCCACGAGATCCTACCCAAGCACCCCTCATCCCCTTCGGAACAGTGATCTCGTACACTCCTTCGCTCGCGACGATATGATCTTCACCGAGAGCTTGTTCAAGAAACTGTTTCACGCCGTCTTTCGAACGATGAACCAGCCAGTTTTCTTCGGTACCAGCAATGATGATTAGCTCGTAGTCGGACACTGGAGTCGGAGCAACTGCACCTGTGGGGCTACTGCCCACCCTCATCAAAATGGCCAAAGAGGGCTGGCTGCTTCCAGCGTCTGTCATGTCAGACATAACCAATCCCTCCTTTCAGGGACACTTAATCTATACCACATAAAACATATTGAGTCAACACTTATTTGTTGTTCATCCATTGCAATTGCGTACTGTTTAGCTACAATTAAAGTATGAGAAATGATTTAACAGCTGAAGAAAAAAATATTATCGAAAAACAAGGTACGGAAACGCCGTTTTCTGGCAAGTATAATGAGTTTTTTCAACAGGGAATTTATGTTTGCAGGCGCTGTGGAAATCCACTCTATACTTCGGAAGCAAAGTTCAAATCTGGTTGTGGTTGGCCAAGTTTTGATGACGAAATCCCGGGATCAGTTTTGCGAATTCCAGATGCCGATGGATCACGGACAGAAATTGTTTGCGCTAACTGCCAGGCACACTTGGGT
>JBAXWD010000093.1:0-2739 GCA_037128645.1 Candidatus Berkelbacteria bacterium | reverse complement strand
CAACTAAACCAACCATCTGATAAATCGCTTCCGACCTGGTTTCCAATAAATCCTCGGATTTTTGAAAGTAGGATTTTATTCGGCTACGGAGATTTTTTGCTTTGCCAATATATAAAATCTTGCCGGCGCTATCATAGAACTGATAAACTCCCGGCCCCGTCGGCAAAATATTTAGTTTTTCTTTTGACATTGACATATTTTGTCCTTTTCTATATAATCTTTATACGAATCCAAGGAGGTGGCCTAAGTGAGCGCAGAGGTGCCTGAACCTGACGAAATCTGGGAAAACATCCATACTGCCGAACGGGTAACGATCACTCAGGTCGAGACCGAGCGGAAAATGATGGAGTTCTATGGTGTCCACACCAACGTCGGACCCAGCAACCCCATTATAGTCTTCAAAGATGCTAATGGGAAAGAAGGGCGATGGCGATTGCACAAGCTGCATGATGACATCGGGCCCGACCCGATGTTCGGAGACATGTCCAATCCAGCCTTTACCGACTGCTACCGGCTAGTAGCGGACCAGACTGAAAGCGCGGCTCATGACTGAGTCGCGCTTATTATATCTTTAGAACAAAATTTATTCAATACTACAATACTTTTTCAGCAACTTTATCCAATGAGACAATTTCACTGTTAATTTCCACACCACCAGCAGCCAGGGATTTTTCTGAGACGATAATTCTAATTGGCGCGCCGACTAAATCAGCATCAGCGAATTTTTCACCGGCAGAGGTTTCGCGGTCATCATATAAAACTTCGATATTTTTACTGGATAATTCTTGGTACAATTTTTCGGCTTCTTCATTTTTGTTCAAGGAAATGATTTCAACAGCAAACGGCGCAACTGCTTTTGGCCAGAGCATCTTAGAATTTTGTTGATCGTAATAAACTTCGACCAAAGTTGCCAATGCTCGCGTTAAACCAATGCCATAGCAACCCATTATCATTTCTTTTTCCTTGCCATCACAGTCCAAAAATTTAGCACCCATGGCCGAGGAGAATTTATTTTTTAGTGGGAAAATATTGCCAACCTCAATTGCTTTTTCCTCTTTGATAACTCCACCACATTTCGGACATTTGTCGCCATCTTTAACTTCAGCAATTTCTTTATTTTCGGCAAAGTCGCAGCTCTGGCAAACATAGATTGTGTCTTCACCTGTCGGACAGATTACTTGAAACTCGTGAGAGTATTTAGAAAACATACCGCCGCTAGCGGCCACAACTCTGGTTTCAAGTCCCAATCTAGAGAAAACTTTTTTATAGGCTTCAGTAGCCTCGACGTAATAAACTTCAAAATCAGTTTCATCGGCATGGAAACTATACATGTCTTTCATCATAAATTCCCTGCCACGTAAAAGTCCAGATTTGGCACGAGGCTCATTTCTGAATTTAGTTTGAATTTGGTACAGAGACAAAGGCAGATCTTTATACGACGAAATCTTCTTTCGGACAATGTCGGTTACTTGCTCTTCGTGAGTTGGAGCTAAACCGGAATCATCGCTGATTTTATACATTATTTCTTCAATTTCTTTCCAGCGACCGGTTTCTTCCCAAAGTTCCTTCGGCTGCAAAACATTCATTAGAATTTCTTGGCCTCCAATGGCGTCCATTTCCTGGCGAATAATATTTTCAATTTTTTTGTAAACTCGAAAACCTAGCGGCAATAGTGAATAAACACCAGCCATTTGTTTTTGAACATAACCCGCTCGGACTAAAAAACTAGCGTTGATAGAATCGGCATCCCTAGGTAGCTCTTTTTGAGTTTTGAGCAAATATTTTGAAGCTTTCATAGCAATATTATACCTTATTTTTTGATAATTAAATTAACGACATCGCGATAAGTAATCGCAGCAGCGAATAACAGAATTAGAGCAAAACCAACCATATGAATAATGTTTTCAACGTTGTCATTGACTATTTTTTTGCGAAAAACTTTTTCTAAAATGATAAATAGTAGTCGTCCACCATCGAGTGCCGGAAATGGCAAAATGTTGATTAGCGCTAGACTAATGGAGAGTATGGCAATAAATTGCAAAACTACCATCGCTCCGGCTTTAACCGCCATTCCGGTAAAAATGTAAATTGCTACCGGCCCACCGACATCTCTGGAAACCTGACCATGAGAAAATAGCTGAATAAAGAATGATTTCAAGAAAGTGAAATTAATTCCGATGATCCGAGCAATTTCGCGAAAAGCGACAACTGGTGCGAAGTACCAAGCAGTTCGGACAATCGAGTTATCTACCATTGAAATTCCTAGTGGACTCAATCCGTCCGCCGGTAATGTTGCATCAACCAATTTTTCGACGTTATCACGTTTGTAAACTAATTCAATTTTCTTGCCCTCATGCGACGTGGTATAATTTGTCACAGATACTGCTCCGTTAAAAACGGTAGCTTGTTCGCCAGAACTAATGGCTGAAATAAGGTTATCTCCAGGTTGAAGCCCAACAGTTTCTGCGACTGAATTTTTATCAATGCCAGCGACGATAATTGATGATGAAAGTTTTTTCCCAGGAATTGAATCCGGCGAAGAAACTAGCGGCGACATACCAACAGCAAAACCAATTGTTAAAATTAGCCAAGCCAGGATTACATTCATTACCACACCGGCGACGGAAACTGCTGCACGCACACCAGGAGATTTTTTTGAGAACGATCTTTTACTTTGACTTTCTTCAGATTCGCCTAACATTTTAACATAACCGCCAATAGGGATGGCGTTAACTGCAT
>JBAXWD010000092.1:0-2825 GCA_037128645.1 Candidatus Berkelbacteria bacterium | reverse complement strand
CTTCTATTGGTATTCACCCACATTCGGCCAACGATTTAGATATTGAAACCAAACAACGGCTTTTTTCATTGGCCAGTCACCCGAAGGTTGTCGCTGTGGGGGAAATCGGTTTGGATTATTATTATTTGAAGCGTTCTTCTCAGTTCTCGAAGTATCCAACACGAGAAAAACAAATTTTTTGTTTGGAACAAATGCTTGATCTCTCTATTGAACTGCGGAAACCGGTTATTATTCACTCGCGCGAAGCCGATGCTGATATTTATGCTATTTTGAAAAGTTATCAAAAAGATATTCGTGGAGTGGTTCATTGTTTTTCCGGCGACTGGGACTTTGCCAAAAAAATTTTGGAAATGGGACTTTCAATATCTTTTACCGGCAATATTACCTACGCCAAGCCAAACTCGGAAATCCAACGGATTATCGCAGAGATTCCACTCGGAAGCATGATGATTGAAACTGATTGTCCGTATTTAGCACCGGAGCCGTATCGTGGTAAGCGTTGTGAGCCAGCGATGGTTGTTGGCGTGGCGGAGGAAATTGCTCGAATAAAAAATGTTTCTTTGGCTGAAGTCGAAAAACAAACTTCGAAAAAAGCGACAACACTTTTTGGGATATCATAGTTCCCGTCATTGCGAGGAGCCATGCGACGAAGCAATCTAAAAAAACAATATTATGCGTATCTAATGATGAATCCAGCAGACACTGTAATTTATACTGGTGTGACCAATAATCTCATTCGCCGAGTCTTTGAGCATAAATGTAAATTCATTGATGGATTTACTAAAAAATATAATGTTACGAAAATTGTTTACTGGGAATGCTTCAATGATCCAGAATTAGCTATTGAAAGAGAAAAGCAAATCAAAGCCGGCTCAAGACAAAAAAAGCTTGATTTGATTGCAAAGGATAACCCGAATTTTAAAGATTTATATCAGGATCTTTTGTAAGATTGCTTCGTTCCTCGCAATGACAAAACACCGTTGACAATTGTTATATAGGATGTTACCTTAGATATAAGGTAATTTTTTATTAAAAAATATGAAAAGTATCAACGTCAATGAATTACAAAACAAAATATCTCAGGTGATGCGGGAAGTTGAAGCCGGGGAAGTTTATCAGGTCAGCCGGTATTCAAAACCGCTGGCTTATTTAGTTCCGCAAGGGGAATACGAAGCGGCTGTTTCCGGTGAAGGTTGCAAATCATGTATGCAAGATCTAAGAAAAATCGCTAAGAAAATGGAAAAATGAAAAGAATATATTTAGATCATTCAGCTACAACTCCAGTTGCGCCAGAAGTTTTAGAGGCAATGTTGCCTTATTTTTCTGAAAAATTTGGCAATGCTTCTTCTGTCCACTCGTTTGGCCAAGAGGCGAGAGGTGCGGTTGATAATTCCCGCCACCAAATAGCTGAGGTTTTGAACTCAAAATCAACGGAAATTATTTTTACCTCTGGCGGGTCGGAAGCTGATAATCTAGCAGTTCGCGGGGTAATCGAAGCACTCACTTCTTACCAATTTACGAATGAATCTGAGAACGAAACTACGAATAAGAAAAAACTGCATGTCGTAACTTCGGCATTTGAACATCATGCCATTTTGGAAACAGTTAAAGAGTTGGAAGCCGACGGAAAAATTGAAGCAACGTTCATTAGTCCGAATAAAGATGGTTTGGTTGAAGTTGCTGATGTTGAAGCCGCTATCAAACCAAATACAGTTTTGGTTTCAATAATGTATGTAAACAATGAAATTGGAACTGTCCAGCCAATTCGGGCTATTGGGCAAATGATTGAAAAATTAAATAAAGCACGCGGACAAAAAATTTATTTTCATATCGATGCGGTGCAGGCGGCTGAGTACTTTGATATGAATGTTGATACGCTGCACGTCGATTTGTTGACGATGTCAGCACATAAAATTTATGGACCAAAAGGAATCGGTTTACTTTACGTTCGATCGGGCGTTCAAATTAAGCATCAAATTATCGGTGGTGGTCAGGAATATAAAAAACGAGCTGGCACGGAAAATGTGGCATCTATCGTTGGTTTTGCCAAAGCGGTGGAACTAATCAATCAATCAAACAATGGCCTGATCGCAAAACTTCGCGATAAATTGACTGATGGCTTGTTGAAAATTCCAAATTCCTGCTTGAACGGCAGCAGAGAATTGCGCTCGCCGGCAAATGTGAATATCTCATTTATGAATGCCGAAGGCGAAGCGATATTATTGAACTTGGACATGGAGGGTATCGCTGCCTCAACCGGTTCGGCTTGCACCTCTGGATCACTTTCACCTTCGCACGTTTTGTTATCGATGGGTTTAAAACCGGAACAATGCCACGGATCAATCCGTTTTACACTTGGTCGCAAAACAACGGAAGAAGAAATTGATAAAGTTTTGGCAGTAATGCCCGGAATTATTGAAAAGTTAAGAAAAATGAGCCCGTTTAAGTAAGGAGAATTATGAACGATTTATATTCGGAAAAAGTCATGGATCACTTCAAAAACCCAAGAAACCTTGGGGAGATTGAAGACGCCGACGGAGTTGGAACAGTTGGAAACAAAAACTGCGGCGACGTAATGAAAATCTATATCAAAGTCGAAGATGGTAAAATTGCTGACATTAAATTCCAGACTTTGGGTTGTGGCGCGGCCATTGCTTCATCATCAATCGCGACGGAATTGGTTAAAGGAAAAAGTATCGGCGACGCTCTGAAATTAACATCTAAAGAAATCGCCGAACAAATGGGGAAGTTCCCACCAGCAAAGTATCATTGTTCAATTTTGGCCGAAGAAGGCATTCGCTCGGCTATCACCGATTATAAATCAA
>JBAXWD010000091.1:0-2892 GCA_037128645.1 Candidatus Berkelbacteria bacterium | reverse complement strand
ACTAAATATGGACGATCGTCCATATTTAGTAATACTCTTGATTAATATTATTTAGAACTAACCAAATTTCTTTTAATAAATTTCTCGGCGGCGGCGAGAATTTCTGCCTGAAATTCTGCTGGTGAAGATGCGACCCAAACAGCAAAATTGTAGAGTTCTTGATTATCAACTTTCAGCCACTTGTCATTTTTTCTCAAGAAGGTGAAAAGTGCGGTCACTGCAACTCGTTTATTTCCGTTTTGAAATGGATGATTTTTTATCATTAAATAAAATAAAATTGCCGCCTTTTTGACCAATGTTGAATACAAATCCTTGCGACCAAACGATTGAAACGGCACAGCCAAGCAGCTCTCTAAAACATTCGGATAGCGAGTTGAAAAATCGGGAATCGGCTCATCCCACTCCATTATATTTTTCGCCATTCTGTGGGCAATAAGTTCAACCTCTTCGATTGAGATTTTGTAGATCATTCCTCCCCCAATTTTTTGATCACGTCACCATATTCCGCAAAAACTCTGTCCACCGATTGTTCAATGTTCTTTTTTTCTTTTGTTGATACTTCTCCGCCGTAAATTCCCATATCTGATTTTTTAATTGCGAAATTACGGCCGATTTTTACAGCCGGAATTTTGCCACTCTGGATCAGGCGGAAGACCTGTGTTCGGTCCAACCCAAGAATGCTAGATGCTTCAATTGTTGAGATGTAATCGTTATGTTGCATAGTGACTAAATTGTAACATATGTTGCATTGATTTGTCAATACAACATGACCAGTTTTGCATTATTCATAATTCTCAATTCATAATTCTGTTATTAGTGCTATAATTGCCGCGGAACCATCTGCGCGTACCAAAGGATGTGGGCAAAGTGAAAATCGCGATGATTATAGTCGCATTTTTCTTCTGCCTACCACTTTGGGCAGAGGAAAAAGAAGAAGATTGGCCAAGTCTTCCCATTGTCATTAGCCTTGAAGCTAGCAAGAACATCGTATCGTCTACGCTTTATACGACAACAATGAGCTTGCGGCTGACAAGGGATGCGGGCGGCAAAACGGACGAAGTTGTAATGAGTTTCAGGGTGGTCGGGGCAGGAATGTCCTGTCTGCACAAGCCGTTTCTACTTGGACTGAGAGTGGTGCAAAAGCCAGGGCCGACCGTGTTTCAGGTTGGGGACCAGGAAATCTACTTTCAGGTTCACTATCTGACAAGTAGAAATTCGGTCCGCGGGTACATCCCACTGATGACGAAAGCCGAAATGTCACCCACGCTGGAAGTAGAACGCTGGGAACTATCCCAGATCAAAGGGACAAAAATCCAACTCCGTGGCTTGTGGAGCGCTAAGGAACACGACTTTGGTGTTGGGATGATCCACAAGATTGGTAGACACCTCGAGCTGAAACTGTTTACCAACGATCCGCAAGTCTCGATTGGATTTTCCTATAACCTGACTGGCCTTGGCGGCCAATAGCACCCGATCTCGCACCCTGCTTGGTCGGTTTTTTTTATGCACACCAAAAACGCCACCATTTCTGGGGCGTTTTTTTATATTAGATCCTTCGTTTTCACTCAGGATGACAATATTATTTTTCTGCGGCTTCTTGCTCAGAAACGACAGCTTGATGGATTTTTTGATAAATTTCTTCGGACTTAGCGACACCACTTTCGTAAGCAGCCCTGGCAATATTATCCTCGGTAACCATAATACCCAACTTGACGTCTTGAGCCAACTTGCCAAAACTGGCTGGCGAAGTCATAGCACTAATTATTCTAGCCGGCTGTTCTTCAATTTTGGTTTTTGTTGCCGAACGTGTTTCCTGTGATCCCCGAGCGAAGCCTATCATAAATGGAATGCTTCTATGCCACAAACGAGCATCTCTTTCTCTTTCGTCTTTATAATTCCCGATAACTCTCGCTAACACATCTGGTGTG
The DNA here is from genome assembly GCA_037128645.1 of Candidatus Berkelbacteria bacterium. Taxonomy (GTDB): domain Bacteria; phylum Patescibacteriota; class UBA1384; order XYA2-FULL-43-10; family CAINNR01; genus CAINNR01. Next base: position 964 of record JBAXWD010000091.1, on the reverse strand, counting down.
CCCGCGTGATGTGTTACAGTTCCCAACATATTACCTAGTTGTCTTCCAAAGCCCTTTGGATCATTTTGCTCATAAATTCTTTTTGCTTCTATTGGATCGGGGCCAAAACCACTCGGAAAGTCTCGCTGATTCCAAGCAGTTTTTAAACCATACTCGATTTGGTCGGCCACAGTTCTAATTAATTCTCTTCTTTGGTCAGCGCTAGCTGCAGTCAGCTCAATTTTATCAACTCCATTCTGTTCTAAAACATCGTCTAAAAATGCGGCAATTAACGGTTCGGTAAATTCTCTCCTATTCGGATTTGTTTCCTCGCCATGAAGTGCCGGAAGTCTGGCAGCACGATCGCTCAATTTTTTTACCAGCTCTTGCTTAAAAGCTTTTTCGCGTTCAACCGCCAAGGCATTTTCTTTTTCGATAGCCGTTGCTTGCTCCCTGGCTAATCGGCGTTCCTGTTTTCCAAGCTCAACTGCATTTGTTTCCTGTTCGTCTGTATCAATCGCTTCTTGATACAGCAAATCAGCAACTCTAGGAAGCGCATAAATTTCTTTTGTCCCCTGACTAAGTAAATCGATCTCGCTCTTTAGCTGATCGTAATCCTTAAGACTTTCGGCCAAACCTATTGCTTCTTTTGACTTTTGAAACAAAGCGCCCATGCCATCCTCGATTCCTCGTTGTCGTTGTTCAATTGCCTTGATTTTCGTCGCGAGAACTGGCGACATTGGATTACCTTCCGGAACTAATTCCCTAATTCTTGCGATGCTTAGTTTTAATTCTTCAACCTCAAGCAAGCTGCCGTCAAATTCTGAGCGAAGAGTATCGGCCTTTTCCTGAACATTTTCAAGAGAACCCAAAGTTCCGCGAACCTCAGCCAAACCGGTCGCCCGAAGTTCCGCGTCCTTCTCCACCGCAGCTTTTCTAAAGTAGGAATGGTTTGCCGCCGCTATATGGGCAATATGGTCAGCTC
>JBAXWD010000090.1:0-2924 GCA_037128645.1 Candidatus Berkelbacteria bacterium | reverse complement strand
GTCTTGCTATGATTACTTATGCAAAATTATGAAATCTACATCCTAGGTGTCCAAGATAGATACCGAGGTGCTCCACTTGAAAAGATTCTAAAATTGCAGGATCTTAAATTTCACAATATTTGGGGCCTAGATGCAACAAACACGCCAGTAGATGAGCTGCCGGCAATAGTCAATCAAACACTTGCCAAGTTATATTGTGGAAGAGAATTACTTCCCGGAGAAATCGCTTGTCTGGATGTCCACCACCGTGCGTATACTGCCTTTAGTACTTCCTCACGTAAATGGGCCCTAGTACTGGAAGACGATGTTGGAGTTATTGATATCGATCTCTCAATAATGGATGAAGCTCTCAAGTTAACAAGTGGGCCGGCAATCATCCAAATGTTTGACAAACACGGACAAGTAAAGATCAAGGAAACTGAATTTTATAATAATGGGATAAAGGCGTGGAGTTTGAACAGAAATATTGTATTGGGTCCATTAAGTCATGCATACTTCATCAACCAAGAGGCCATAGCAATAGTAGTTAAAGCCATGAAAAATCGAAAATATTGTGATCGGGCAGAAGAAAACAAAAAAGCAGTCGCCAAAAGACGAAAGAAGATTAAGTCTATGGCAATCGAATATAAAGGTGGCCAGTGTTGTGTTTGCGGTTACTCAAAATGCAGCGCGGCATTAGATTTTCATCACAAACTAGGAGAAGAAAAATTATTTGGACTAGGTTTAAATGGCATGACAAGGTCTTGGGAGAGAACGAAGGCAGAAGTTGATAAATGTGTGCTGGTTTGTGCGAATTGTCACCGCGAAATTCACGAGGGTATGACACAAATTCTTTAGAGATTATCAGTCGAAATCCAGGGAGCCATTAAAAAAGACCGAAGAGATTCGGCTTTTTTTAATTGAGATAACGAAAGTATTGACTAATAACACATATTATGTTAGGATAATAACAGAACGAACTTCAGGAGGCCGGCAATCATGGTAGACTTTGGAACAGCACAGCCTGTTTATGCTCCGCCCGAGAGGGTGCACGATGACATGTGGGATGTCCGGCACAACGAAGCTGCGTTGCAATCTTGGATGGTAATGTGCTTGCTGCCTGGCTTGCTGGACGGCCAGGTGAGGGGTTTGTAATCAGATTTTCCTTCAACAGTTCAGCCAGAACCGAGCCCGGCGACGCTCTGTGGACAGCGCTGTCGCAGCTGGTTGCCGCGGGCCACACGGTCGAAGTTTTCCCGCTTGTGCTGAGAGCGAAGTACCAGCCATGGACCGGCCAAGCCGACGACCTCCACCGCTTCGATGCCATCAGGATCACGGCCAAGAAGGCCTGACGCAATCTGTATCTGTTCTGCTGTGGGCCAACTTAGGTTGGTCCTTTTTTTATGATATAATTTAATTATCAAAATTTAGCACTAAATTAGTGAGGGGAGTATGCGAAACAAAGTGAAGTCCGCCTTTGGTGGAAAGAATTTTTTTGCGAAGCTGCTGTTGGTTGCAGGGTTTTTAATTTTGTTATCATCGATCGTTCCGGCGAAAGCCAGTGGCACACCGGTGGCAGACCAAGTGGTGATGCCGGATTATTATGTTCAAGGAGGTTGGAAATATTACACAGATACGACTGCCTATGATATTTGCCAGCTATTTTATCCGACCAAAACTCAATTTGCATATTTCGACCTTGCACTTACCAATACAAATCCGGATGCCGGATCAACTTGGGCGGATATTCGTACCAACGGAACGTTGCATCGTCCGGCGACTGTTCTCAATACTTACCATCAGGTAAGCTATGTAAATTTTGAAGATTCACGGACAATGGCGCACATGAATCCTCAAAATGGCCAAGAAATAACCCTTGAAACAAATAAGGGGTATTGGATTTGCATTACACACTTGCCGCAAAATGCAAAAATATATTATAGCGATCCAACTGATTATTCCGGCAGTTTAATCACCGGTTACTCAAGCGCAACAGTTTTTCATTCCACTCAAGCATTTGGTTTTAGAACATACGGTTATAATCCAACCGTTGATACGCCGGCCGTCAACACCCCTACTGCCACAACTAATTCTGGCAGTACTGGAAGTGCTCCTTCGAACACTACATCGGCGTCAATTTCGGCACCGACTTCAGTGACCGCAGCTTACGCCCCAGCAAATCAGGGAGTTAGTGTCACCTGGACAGCATCAAAAACGGCTGATATCACCGGTTACAATATTTATCGCACCGCAACTTCGGGAAAAAGTTACACAAAAATTGGGGCAGTGGCAAAGAGCGCCTTGCAATATGTCGATGGGACAGCAGCCAAATCTACCACTTACTACTATATGGTTAGGTCATATAAAGATAGCAGTGAATCGGTAAACTCAAATGAAGCCAAGGTTGATGTCCCGGCAGACGCAGTAATTACTCCGATCGCAAAATCTAAGGTTAAAGTTCTGGCTCGTCCAGATTGGTACGGTGGCACATTGGAAATGAATATTTGGACTTGGTGCGGCATCGGTTTGGTGGGAATTTTGCTTCTGGCACTGATTGCACTCATTGTTATTCGAGATAAGAAAAATAAGAAGACTGGGAAAAAAGAACAGCCAGCAAAAGAATAATTGTAGGTCGAATAAAAAAAGTCCGGAGAAATCCGGGCTTTTTTTATTTAATAAAGTTTGATACTCTTGTGATAGAGGAGTTGGTGCAACCGTGTATAATGTGCAATTTCAGAAGCAGCTTGATGAATCTGCTCGGAGCCTTTTCGGCGTTACCGGCCAACCACCGACGCTTAGTGAGTCGTATGATCTTCTCTCTCACTACGGAGGCCTTTCGCCGATCTCGCGGAAACACAGAGGCCATCCTGCTGGCCTAGAATGGTTTCGCCGCCCTCGACGTCGCCAACATCGTCATTAGACGAGTTCTCAGCTCCGTTCTCCAG
>JBAXWD010000009.1:0-13533 GCA_037128645.1 Candidatus Berkelbacteria bacterium | reverse complement strand
GAGCTAGGGTTTGTCACTGGGGTCCAGATGGATGAGTCATGAATAAAGTTTCTAACCAAGCTGTCAATTTGTGACCCAGCGCTTGCGAGCGTAGCCGAGCTAACATTTGGAACAGAGTCAGGCATTTGAAAAATATTATCTATCCCTGACATTTGTTCGTCAGCGGGCAAAGATGATATGTAAGCCGCCTCTTCTGCGCCTACCAAGTTACTCGTAACACTTGTTGGCGCTACTATGTTTGCCGGCAGTTCAAAAACCGACGCAAATTTACTCGGTCCAATGCTGGTAATTAGTTCGTCAATGTTCGCGCCGCGGAAACTGGACGCGGCCAAGCCCAAAACTTGTTCAATTTTGGCGCCTCCGATGTTCTCGTAAATATTACCTGACAGCGAGACTGAACCTAGCCCAAGAACGCCACCAAGAAGATTGCCGCCAATGGCGGAGAGGGAGCAATTTCTCAGTGCAGCAGTTGGTGCCTCGAGAATTTTACCGACTAGGGTGGAGTTGATTTTTAGCTGATTCTCTAGATATTTGGCGCCAATTTTATAGGCAACTTGTAGGCCGTTGCCGCTTAGTGCATCAAATATGTCAGTGGCATCAATTTGCAGGCCAGCAAAAGTCATTGTGATTCCCCCCAATAGGGCGCTGGTGACCCGCCTTTCAGCAGTTGTTTTGCCTAGGGTTTCGAGGTAGTAACCGATTTGTTTGCTGGTGCCCTGTTTGTTAACCAAGTCTTGTCGGGTGAAGGTATTATTGAGAATATCAACTGGAATTTGATAATGATCTCGCAGCCAGGCCATATCGTCGTCTGACAGGGCTTTTGCATCGTTGGGGTCTACTATAAAGTTAGTTATTCCTTGGTTGATTGCAGCCACTTTTGTTGCGTCTTTGGCCGAGTGAAGGCTGAGCGCCTGGACAAAATCGATTTTGTTACTCTGATTTGTGGCGGCATTGGCGTAATTTCTAGCATCAGCCATGCTGGGGAATGAGTGCGTGCCTGTGTTGTCAGTGTAAATATATGAGCTGTCTTCAATAAATTGGCTGCTAAAGGTCTTAGTAGCGGAATTAAAGGTGAACCCCAGAGGGCAGTTGTCAGTAGTGTGAATATTGGCATCGGGGCTTGCGGTGGTAGGAGTTGGTGCTGCGGCATATGGATTATGGTCATTGTAGGAGATCTCGGAAGCAAAATTATTTTCCTTGGCTTTTTCCAGTGTTTCGTCACCATTTCTGACATGAATGAATTTTGTAATAACATCTTCTGGAAGATTAAGTTTCCCGGCTAGCATTTGAATGTCAGAATTTCCTAAATCCGATTTGGCGACAGGGCTTCCATTAAGGAAGTTGGCGGTAGTGCCAGTTTTGATTGAAAGCCGGCTATCGAGGCTGTTGGCGGCTTGGACGACCGATGAGATAGTGGATATTGTTTGATCTTCAACAGTCGAAAAATCGCCAGGAACTCCCATCGCCTGCATTAGCCTAGCGCCGGCTTCGGCGGATGAAATCCCAAAAGATTTGGAGACATGGTCTCTAACATCTGAAAGTGTGGCCAGTGTTGCTGGGTACTGACCCTGAAAGAAGAATGTTGGCATGCCCAGAGTTTGTTCAAATTGGGCTTGGCCAATGGCGCGGAAGAAAGCTGCTTTGTCATCGTTCTTATCACGACCCGGGGCATCAAGATATTTAGCAAAATAGAGGACTCCATTTGTCGGTAGGTTAAGTGAATTTTCGACCATATTGGCGCCGATGGAGACGAGAAAATCCTTCGGAGATAATTTTCCAGAAAGCATAAGAACTAGGGTAGCCCGATTGATGCTATTGGTTGATGTTGTGCTGGCGCTAGAGCTGTTATTGCCATTGCCGCTAGTGTTGATGTCACCAATTTGCAGGCTAGAAATCGATGATTGCTCTTTGCCTGAAAGAATCTCGTCGACTGCGTGAATTACCTCGTTTATGTCCGTTAGGGTTGCATTGGCGTGATCTCGCAACGATTGGTCTCCGCCGTTTTGCGCTGTGTTCACAGCTGTCAATACTTGGTCAACTATGGTCGGAATTTGACGGATTACACCAACATTGGCGCCGATATTTGTTATATTTATTCCGCTGGTATTAATACCAGCGATTTTACCCTGAATCGAATTGGTTGCCGAATTGATTTGTTCAATGGCTGCCTGAAGTTGCGCATTGCCGTTGCTCTGTCCGTTCCAGTCAGTTTTGATTTTGCTGACTTTGTCTTGAATCAGTTTAATTCTTGCTTGGTAAAAATCGACGTCAGCCAGAAAGTTTGAAATTTCCGGATGGTCGGCTAGAAATTTTGTTTGAGCTTGCTCGGCAATACTCGATGTTTTTACTGCATTATAGAGAGCGGATTCGCCAATGCCCTTAAAGACTGCACTTGGAGTTGAATTATAACAACCAAAAAGTCTAGACATGTCACCGCGTCTAAGGCCAAAAGTTGCCATGACCTGGTCTTCTGGCAAAACCACTTGCTCGGTTTCGCCGGTGGTTGACCCTGGCTTGGCAATAGATATGGTTATATTGTTCTTAATTGTACAATCGGTTTGGCTTGAGTTGGTGTTAGTGTTTAACCAACTAGAAAATGCTAAACGTACGTCAGCGCTGCTGCTGAGTGAGGTTGATAGTGTGTCAATTCCGATTGCCCGATAAAGGTTGTGAAAACTGTTATTGTAGTCAATTACTGCACTGGCAGTTAATGTACCAGTCATAATTGACTGGAATCGATCCGTCGCAGCATTGCCGGAGGTTGTTAAGTTGGTGTTAACTTGGGTTGAATTAATTCGTGGATCACCGGTGCTTTGACTTGGGGCTAGGTTCATAGCATTTGCTGCTGATGACGCGTAACCGTAAATGTAGGCATGATCGGCTAAAACCTTTGCGCCGACGATAGTGGCATAAGTGTCTGGTGAGTCAGAGGAGTTTTTAAATTTAAGTGAGTTATTGTCAGCAATGCCAAGGTGCAGCAAATCATCAATTTCTGTTGGATTAGTAAACAAATAATCAATTTTGCGCTGCCCGGCGATCTCCTCAAGCTTTTTGAAGGTGGTATCGGACTGAAAACTCCCGGCCTGTAGCTTTAGTGTTTGCTCAATCATCCCTCTACCAATAGCCAATTGCAAGCTGGCTCCTGACATACTGTCGGGCTTGATGGTTCCACTTTGAATCCCCAATTGTTTTTCTGTATATCTGAGACCGATATTTTCCAAAACATCACTTAGGTTGTTACCTCGCACAGACCCGTAATTGATATTTAAGCTTTTCTCGAAACTAGCTTCGCCAATTTTAGTTTCCAAGTCGGATAAATTCGTCAGGTCAGCTTCAATAAAAGGCTGCCTGGGAAGCCCAAGTTTGTCAGCTAAAATCATGCCGCCAATTTTTTTGATAGTGTCAGATAGCGAAAAGCCTGAAATGGAGCTGGACGGGGAATTGAGAACCTCGGCGAGCAAGGATTCTCCAACCAGGCTAACTACGTCACCAAATGATGCGCTGGAGAGATTTTCAGTTGAGTCGGCGCTAACCCCAAGTTGGTCCAGCATGTCCAGATACTGTCCGCTGGCAATTTGAGACAGGTTCATTTGCAGCGAGGAGTAATCAGGTGGTGGCGAAGAGTCATAGCCAGCACTGGTTTGCCAGGCAATTTTTATTGGAGTCGCCGGCTGCATTGTTAGATTGTCGCTACCGATACGCTTTTTCTTGATTAAGGTGCACCGAACATTATCTACTTGATCAATATCTACCGCTTCACCTCGAGAATGAGCCGAAAGATTTATGTCGTCTTCGGCGGTTGAAAATATAATGTCACCCTGGTTTTGTCCGGCGCTATTAACTACAGCTGCCTGCGCCTCAGCCCCAGCAAACTCCGGGTCGGCGCTAAGTTGGGTGGCATTGGCGCCAGAAACGTCACTGACAGTGCTTACTGTGGACTTTTCTTGTTCCTGGGCAAGCTGCTGCCTAATAGCGTCAGATTCTTTCGAATACATTTGTGAGTCACGGTCATAACTTCGGCGGATTCGTAGAACGCTTATGAGGTCATGTCCTGCCCCACCCTGATCTTTGGGGGTAACTAAGTTGGTAAGCAACATTAATACTCGTCGATCAATAACGATTTTGTTTTGCGCGTAATCAATGATTGCATTAACTGAATCTTGGTCATACTGCATCATGTCGGTGGCCCTGGTAGTGTCAACGCCGGCGATACAAGCAAAATTTGGTAAATCAGTTTTTAGATTTGCAACAATATTTTGTCTGGCTGTTTCTTGCGCCTGGGTTATGAGTTTTTGCCAATCTTCGTAGTGATCGCGCTTCAAATCAACAATATCTTGGAGTGATTTTCCTGTTGCAGAAGCCAGAGAGTCGTCATGGTGGGCATAGTCTGGAATAACATTGCCGAGACATGAAAGAATCCGCAGATCCTGCATATCTGCCGGATTGATAATAAGTTTTGGATTCTGGGTGATATTTTCCGCAGCCCAAAGAAAACCACTATCGGCACTGCCAGTGTAGTTGCTATCGAAAAAAGTATTTATGTCGCTTATCGCCGGCGGCACAACTGGGGTATCAACAGGAGCGGTCCAGCCGTCAATTTCAATTCCGCCGACTCGCGCGTCTGCGTCAGCCTCACCGTTGTCCATGGTTGGGTCACCAGAATCGCTCGGTAGCCCATTGTAAATGTCCTCTGTGCTAGCTAGGACCTTTTCCGGGTGGAAATTATCGAGTAAAGTAATAGGCACTACGATTGTAGTTAGGCAGAGAACGATCAGAAATTTAGAAAATAGTTGCTTCATTTAGTTGGTACCAAATTTAATGCGCTCATGTCGTGATGGTATAAATATGGCCCCCATGGGGAATTGGGATGAGCGGCGTGGTCGATAATGTCTGCTTTGGTGGTTACGATTGGTTGGCCGCCACACTGCATTTCAAAGTGAAGGTGAGGGCTGCTGAGTGGGCCCATTTCACCAATTTTGTCGCCAGCATTGACGTGGCCGCTAGTGACGGGATTTTGCATGTGAGCGTAGACCGCGACCCAGTTGCCGGTGTCACTGGTTTCCCAGGTAACATCTTTAACGAAAAGACCATAATAGTGTTTTGTAATTGTGCCACTGAATGCGGCATAAATTGGTGTTCCTCGGGCGCCATTAATATCAACGGCGTCGTTGGTACCTTTTTGGTAATTAATAAAAGTGTTGTGGTGGCTAATTGGTTCTGGATGGGCTGGGACACCACCGTGGAGAGTGTTATTGAATCTGGTAATTTGGCTCTCGGCCACTGGGAAATGAGTGGCAAGACCGGCGGGATAATGACAAATCGCCGGTGAGAAGAGATCGATTAGTTCGCCAACATATTTAACAATATTTTTGGCTGTTTCGGCGCGCTTCGGGTCAGTGGCCGACAGGCCCTGAAAAGTAGTGATGGCTGTCCTGATTGCCGCAATTTTATTGGTTAGCGCTGTTTGCTTGTCGGTTGGATAGGTGCTGTAAGGAGGGTTTTTAAGTTGAGTTTCAAGAGAAGTAATATCCGTAAGCAGACCGGTTAAAACATCGGTGGTTAGTTTACTGGCAATATCTTTGTCGCCGGCCAGAGCCAGAATCTTGGAAATCCACGGCTTGTCATTAATAACGTCTGCAGCTTGAACTGGACTTGAGCCATTGGCGTTTGGTGTTTGCAGCGCCTTAACAAGGAAGATAATGCCAACTACTACAATAATTACTCCAATAATTCCCAAAAGGATTGGTAGCCAGAATTCCGATGTTGCGGCCAGAGCTGATTTTAACGCAGCTTGTGCAGCTTTTTTGATTGCATCAAAAATCAGTTCCTTTATCTTCTGCTGAATTTGAGCTTTAATATTCTCCCAGCTGAATTTTTCGCGAAAATCTTGAACCCCGTTGCGAAGAGAAGTCATGCCGATTTTTAGTGAACTACCGTTTCGCTTGGTTTTGCCTGTGTCTATATTGTGAGTTGACTCTCTGAGCCTTTGAAGCTCTCTGTCGCGCTCGGCTTTAGGCGACGTATCAGATTTACCACCGGGAACTGCTGATTGTGCTGATTGTTCTCTGGCCTGTATATCATCTTTAGGTATCTGCCCAGCATTCATTTTTCTTTGCTGAAAGTCGGCATCACTTTCACCCTCGAGTTGGGTTAGGTTAGTACCTTGGGGCTTCTTTTCTTCGTTTGGCGACGCCTGATTTGCAGTGGGCTGGCTAGTGTTTCCGCTGGCGCCGTCATCTTCAATTTCTTCGTCTTCATCGTCAAAATCCACAGGCATGTCTTCCTGTTCATACTCACTATTTTGCGATGCCTGATTTACCCGGGAGTTTTTGATATCGCCGGCGATTCCTCCTAGGTAATCATCTTTCCCTGGTTTTTCCCCTCCGTCAACCATTCCCCTCCAATTTCACGAAGTATAATATGTTCTTGGAAATAAATACGGCGCTAGTGGCCTGATCATTCAAAAAGATCTCGGAAATCTCCGAATTACTTTGGCCGTCGAAGTAAAAATCTGATGTCAGGCCGCTAATAAGGTCTACAAGAATCATTTTACTCCGAGAAGAATTTATCGGCAAGAAAATTTGGTTAGGATTCTTCCAGGGCCTAATATCTGACGCTCTGGCCGCTATATTTAGAGCCTTATTATCACTGCCATCTAAATTCATGGCTGAAAGCATACGATGAACTACGTTGGCTGAATTATCTGAATAACTTGAGTAGATTATTTTTTTGCTATCGGAGCTAAAAGAGGCTTCTTTCTGGTTGCCTGTTTTGCTGACGGCAGTAAGTTCTCGGGTGTAAACATTCATTAAATAGACTAAATTCTGATCAAAATTTTGGTTGCGCGGAATGACTGCCATCAACTCCGAGTTAGGGGAGAAGGATAAAAATGGATTTTCAATGTTGGCTTGTGCCAAATTAGCCGCTCGAAAAACGTTTTGATTGCTGGCGTCGGAAAAAATTAGTGATCGTTCGCCGCCTGGCGGAGCGTAATAATATGCTAGACGTGAATTATCCGGTGACCAGGTTATATCACCGATGTAACTGCCGAAAGCCACTTCATTTTGATGAACAAAATCATACTTTTTGAAATCAAGTAGGGAAACGTTGCCACCGCGCTGAATTAGAACCATATCTTTGTTGGGCGACCAGATTAATTTGTCAAAACTATCCAACGGTTTGGATATAATATTTTGAGTCGAGGCAACACTGGCTTGGCCTTTTGTGTCGTATGCTGTCTTAGTCAAATAAATCAGTCGGTCAGCCGGGTTAAAATAAAATATATCATTGTCCTTGATGGCGACATATTGGGCGTTGGCAGCAATTTTTATTGGTGAAGGGGACTTCTCTAGAGAAACTTTCTTTGAGTAGTTACGGCCACGCGTAAGATTGATGGTTTCCTTAAAGCCGACATAGTTGTCAGCCTCAACTCGCAGGGTGTGTTGTCCAAGGCTGGTGACGAATGTCGCTGAGCCATTAGCCACTGCTGCCGGTTTGTTGTCGAGGGTGACAACAGCGCTTGTCGGGACTACTTCAATCGAGACTTTTGCGTGCATAAAAAATAGGAAATAAATTAATCCGGCGATAAAAATAAAAAATCCGATTAAGACCATGCGGAATATAAGTTGATTCTGTTTTATTTTCGATTTTGCCATATTATTTTATAGCGTCCATGATAGATTGCACTTCTTTGGCCCAATTGGAATCGTTATTTGAGCACACATAGTCGACTGAGCTGCCATCGGAGAGTTTAACCGGTGGATGGTCGGACTCTTTTTCGTAGCCGCACCATTTGAGACCGAACTCTTTAATGCTGCCATTGAGCCTGGTGTAGGTGCGAGACGAGACGTTTTTTGCCGCTCTGTCGATGCCATCTTCGTAACTGCTGAAATGGCAGAAGGTTGTAGGCCCACCACACGTTAGGCCAAAAGCGTTGTTTGTGCCGTTTAAAAGATTGCCGCTTGAGTTGCATTGAGCACCAAGTGAACTTTCTGAGTTGGTGATCCCAAGCAAAAACCCTGGGTTAACGCCGTATTTTTTCCCGGAAGCCACAAATGCTGCTCCCTTGCCAATTAGAGGACTGTGTGGGGCGTTGGCTTTTAGGTAGTTGTCAATCTGTTCAGCGCTGTAAGCATCTGATTTGTAAATAAAGCCTGGGGCGTCGGTGACCATGTTTGTTGCGCAGCCGGTGGCTCCTGTGGCGACAGGGGCACTGGTGAAGCGCCAGTTTAATTGTTTGAAATCATCTGATTCCAATTGCTTCATGGCTGTTGGGCTAATATCCAGTTCAGCTTTGTGGGACTGGGAGGCACAGCCACCAACTCCGACACCTTTGCGCACTTGGGGTTCGGCGCCATTTAAGACGTATTCTTTGTCAGACGTATTACATGGGCCGGAATCAACAACGGCCAGAACGACAGATTTGTTATTTGCTGGATTTAAAACTTCAATCTTAGCGCATTTATTGATATCTCCGTGGCATTGGGCGGCAATTTTTGAATATGGCAAGGAGGCATATAATTGAGTCGGCGCAGTACAGCCGGTTGAAACTCCTCCACTTCCGCGGCAATTGTCCCCACTGTCGGCGCACTCTTTGCCGTCTTTGCCGCAGCCACCGAATTGAGTAGTATAAATCCCTGTCCTCCAGCTTGATGTAGCAGCGGATGGCAAGCCAGCACTTGCCGTTGTGTCAGTGCAGTTGTTTGGTTCCGCAATTGATTTGGCCATAAATGATAACCCCAGCCCCCAGGCGGCTGTACCAGCGAAAAGGAAAACAACAACGACTATAACAGAGGCAATGATTGCCGTTGTCCACTTACCCTTGTCCCCGCCCATACTTAAAAATTGCTTAGCTTTGTCAAGCATGCCTGAAGACTGACTGGTGTCTGCGGCATCGGATTCGGATGCTGGTTGTGACGATTCAGGATCAGCCATAAATTTTAAATTCTAAATACTAAATTCTAAATTCTAGACAAATTCAAACATTCAAAATCCAAATGATCAAAACAAATTATTGGCTGCATTTTGTAATAATTGAACCGAATATTTTCATCAATTCACTTGATTCTTGTAGCAACCTGTTTCGCAACGGTTCTGATTTTTCGTTTGTTTGCAATAAAGTTAGCCAAAGAATACTTTCTTTTGCCTCCTTGCGGCAGATCTTAACTCGCATTAAGAAATCCTTCTTGCCCAGACTTTCATTAGCCTCGATATAATTTGCGGCGACTGATCCCGATGAGCGGACAACTTGCTTTGAATCCTCGAAATTTGACAGTGTTTTTGGTATAAGTTTTACAAGTTCTCGGACATCTTTTGCAAATTTTAATGTTCTGCTTTCAAGATCAAAGTTTTGATTTATTTTTGAACTTTCTGACATTTGAATTTGTCTAGAATTTAGGATTTAGATATTAGAGTTTTGTAATTATCCGACTTTGTCGGATTACATTTCTTCTTGATCGCCGGGAGACTCGCCGGTTTGGGCCAAGAGCTGTTCTGGATTTGTGGTAATTACCTGATCTTCTGAGTAGGATGCTATAACCTTAATGGCAACGTGATTTAACCCGGCGAAAAACAAACCTTCTCCAACGTCGCTTTCGAGTAGGAGGTATTTCTCTCCCTCGGTTAAGCCAAATGTTTCGGCAACGATATCAACAGATGCCGTAGATTGTTTTAGCAGTATTTGCATCGAGGAGTTGGAAACTATGGCTTTGCCAAATCGTGAAGACAGGAAGTCTTCGACGTCCTGGCTAATAATTGTCAGTCCGAGATAATACTTTCTAGCTCGCTTTGCAAGTCCGTGTAAAAACTTGGCTGAATCTTCAAATTGCATCATCCACCAGGCTTCATCGATAATCATAAGTCTGCGACGCATATCCATTCGAATTTTGGTCCAAATGTAATTTAGGATTGTGTACATGGCTACTGGGCGCAGCGCTTCCTCAAGATCACGGACGGAGAAGACTACAAAACCCGGCTTTAATTCAAAGTTGGTAGGAGCATTAAACAAACCGGCAAAAGTTCCTTCTACGTACTTTGAGAGTCTTCTAGTGATACTTGAAGTGCCGTTCATGTTGGAAAGAACATTGTATAAATCTTGCATAATTGGCGGTTCATTTTTTTGGCTTTCCGGATCAGTGGTAATATCCTTTAGTGCATAAGCTTCGTACAAACCTTTTTCTACTAGTGCATCTTCCTCTGGGGTTAGCCCGCCAACCATCAAATTGATTAGACCGTGAACTGAGGAAATATTTGAACGCAAAACGTCCTCGCCCGATTCTTTTTCAGGATCAAGCCCGCGAGGCAAATCAAAGGGATTAATCCGCTGTTGTGAGTTAAGTGAATATCTAAGATAGCTGCCGCCAACGGCGTCGCAAAGGTTTTTATACTCAGATTCCGGATCGACGATGATGATGTCGGTGCCGAACATTAGGCTTCGGAGTGCTTCCAGTTTGATCATGTATGATTTACCAGAACCGGATTTAGCGAAGACAACCGAATTAGCGTTCTCCAAGCTGAATCGATCGAAAATGATTAAGGAATTATTGTGGCGGTTAATGCCGTAGAGAATGCCGTCTTCCTGGGTTAATTCAGAGGAGGTGAATGGAAATATTGATGACATTGAACCGGTATCAAGATTTCGCAGAACTGAGATTGTGTCACGCATCATCGGCGCAGTGGAAATAAAGCCGTCGGACATTTGCAGCAGAGTTTCTTTGGTATAAATTAACATGCCGCCGAGAGTTGATTCTAGCTGCTTTGTAACGGTGTTAAGCTCCTCGAGTGATTGGGCGTAGATTGTGAAATACAATCCTAGCTGGAATAATCGCACCTCTCCGCGCTGAAGAACATCACGGAGTGATTCAACGTCACCCAGGGCAGTTTCCAATTCAGGGTCTCTTGGTTGGCCCTTTTCTTGGGCAATCATCATTGATGACTGGATTTTCCCGACCTGATTCTTCAAATCTTTCATCACATTCTGAGTTTCTAGCGGGTGAATGTGCATACCAATGTCCATAGTGATGTCGTAATTGATTAGCGGTGATAGCCAGTTTGCCTCGAGGTAGCGGGGATAGGTATAAACGAACAGTGTTTTGCAAAAAGTTTCACCTAGCTGGAGAAAATTTGGGTTAATAACATAGGCGGCCGGGGCAATGATATCTCTAACGGTTAGCATGCCTTCTTGAAAGATTTTTTGGGCTTCACGAACTTCAAGGTTTTCTTGCGCAGTGGCTCTGGCATCTAGGGCAATCGGTGGCTTATTGTTTGCGACCAGCGGAGTTGGGTTTACGGGAGCGACAATTGGTGCGCCTGCTGGTTGCTGTGAGTTGGCGGTTGCTGGGCGGGGGATCTCCATTTGCGGAGGAAGTTTGAACTCCTTAACTGGTTCCGTTGGTCCAGTCAGCCCAGTCTCGCTGCCCATTTCTTTGGCTTGGTTGGTTTGCCAGAAATCGTTTTTAGAGGTTGACTGTGATGAACTAGCCGAATCAGCTGCATTACCAAATGCGGCTCCAGTTTTGCTGGCATCTTGGTTATTTGCTGGTGTATTTTTTGGTAGTAAATCAGGCATAAGTCGAACTCCGTTCGTAAATTTCTAATATCTAATTTCTATTTCTAACTTCTGTTTTCTAAACTGGCTTCTCAGCCTTTGGACTAATTTCTTGTGTTGCCGCCTCCGGTTTGGCAGGAGCAGGCGCAGCTGCTACTGGCGCACTCTTGGTTTTCTCTGCCGTTTCGACCGCTTCAGCTTGCTTCTTTATTTTGTCCTGTTCACGAACAAATTGGGTGTTGTCAATTACCGGAGTCTCGTCGGTGGTATTGTGCGGCTTTTCAACATTGAAATCACCCTCAACTTCCTTGCGGCTGACAATATTTGCTTGCAGCGTCTCCAGGTCGCCCAGTCGTTCTTTGTCGGCAATGCCCGGGTTGTAGAAATTGTAAAAAAGCTCAATTAATTCTTCGGTAGTGAGCTGCTTGCAGTGGAGACCGATAGAACCTAGGCCGCTAGCGATGACACCAGCACGTTCGCGCAGCTCATTTCCATGAGTTTTGAAATCCTTCTCGGAGATTTTTAGCAGTGATATTGAATTGCCACGGTTAAGCAATTTGTCCACGAAAGAAACATTCTGAAGTTCGATATTTTCCCAGCCAATTATGACGTAAAAACGCTTTTTCATGATGTTGGCCATATTGATCAGTTCGGAAATAAAATCAATGTAATCTAGTGTTTGTGCCTTGAGTAGATCAGTTGTTTGTTCAGTGGCTCGTTTGCGTAATTTGGTGAGATAGGGGGTTAGGTCAAGTTTCCGTGATTGGACTAAAATTTCAATTGGGAAGTGGAGAGAGTTCAAAAAACCCTGAAATTGAAAAATTATTGAGTTCTGCTCGCGTTCACTTTTGAGTCCAAAATTCACCGCCGTGACATCTAAAATCATGCGGTATGAACCGTCTTTTAGTATTACGACCCCGTCTTCAACGCCAGCAATTTCTAGATTCTCCTGCGTTGATGCAGCAAGTTTTGTCTTATTCGAAGCGATAGCCCCTCCTGTCCAAAATAAAATCAATTCGTGGTCGGTCCGGTTCTTCCGCGCTTATCAATGATGTTTGCTAGTTTCTGAATATCGGCTCGTGAATAATGTTTGTTGGCATATGGATCTGCCACGGCGGCAACTTTTGGTTGATAAATTTCAACATGAACACTAGTCTCACTTTTGTGCCAGAGCCTAGTTTTGGGATTGGCAGCGTAAGCGATAGCGTTTTTAAGAAATTGGCTGAATGAACGACCGTTAATTTTAACAAATACGATTAAAAAAGTAAAAATAAAAATTGGTATAGCGAAAAACCAGCCGACTGGGGATGGGATGCTACTTAATACAACGTATCCGGCACCACCGCCGAGTACAGCATAGACAAACTGGACCATGGTTAGTGGCCCCATGATTTTGTCCTCAATGTCGATTTTTTGTGGCACTTTGAACTGCATGGGAGCGAAGCTCCAAGTTAAAAGTTTATCAAGTTAAAAGCTTATCAAGCAGGAAGAAACAAGTTTTTACTTGTAACTTGATTGACTTGATGAACTTGTTTAACTAACTCCATTGTATCAAATTTTTTGACAAGCAGTAAATCAAACTACTTATTTCCAGTCGCTTCGCCGACTCCATCGGCAAAAGACTGCAAGAATAGGATCGATGCTTCTAAAATGCCACTATCGGCAGAGTTTTGTCCATGCTTTTGGTTGTCAGGAATTCCGGGATCTCGTAAGCCTGCCCCCATTATTCCTGAGAAACATTCATCATCGCCTAAATCTTCTCGGCCTACTTTAGCTTCGTTGATGGCTTTTTTGCTGGTCTCAGTTGATGCCAGTATGTTAGCTTTCAGGCCAGATTTATCGGACATCTGCTGCTTTATTTTGTCAAAAAAGAAGCGATTTTCCTCTTTCCAGCCAGCTAGCGCAACCTTGTCTGTCATCAATTTCCTCAGGTTTTCTGGTGGCGTCACTCTCCAAATCGCCGTAATGAATCCAGAAAACTCCCCACC
>JBAXWD010000089.1:0-2941 GCA_037128645.1 Candidatus Berkelbacteria bacterium | reverse complement strand
ATTGAAATTATGACAAACGATTCCGATCGACACCAAATTGAAATTTGTGATTATGTTTTTTCTCCCCCATTAAACAATTTTAAGTGGTACAGTTTCGAACATTCTGCTGACATGATGCATATTGGCAGAGTTTATGCCGGTGAACATATTGATGATATAATGGCGGAAATTTACAAAAAAACTCCGAAAAATTTAATAGAAAAGATCTTGGGGAAATAAACTGATGGATTTTTGAGCTCGAAGATGCTAGAATTGCACTATGGAACTCACAAAAATCCGCAATTTTTGTATTATTGCTCACATTGACCACGGTAAGTCTACTCTGGCTGACCGAATGCTGGAAATTACCCACACGGTTGAAATGCGCAATATGCAAAATCAAATCCTGGATCAAATGGATTTGGAGAGAGAACGCGGAATTACAATCAAATTGGCGCCAGTCCGAATGGAATACTCCGGACATGTTTTGAATTTAATTGATACTCCTGGTCACGTTGATTTTTCTTATGAAGTTTCAAGGTCTTTGGCCGCAGTTGAAGGTGCTATTTTATTGGTAGATGCTGCCCAGGGGATTGAGGCTCAAACACTGTCAACTTTATATGCCGCCCTAGAGCACGATTTAGAAATTATCCCAGTTCTAAACAAAATTGATTTACCAGCTGCGCGTCCGGAGGAAGTTAAGCATGAAATTATTAAACTTTTAGGTTGTGATGAATCAGAAATTCTCTTGGCATCAGGCAAGACTGGCGAGGGTATTGAAAACATTTTAAATGAAATTATTAAACGTGTCCCGCCGCCAAAGGGGGAGGTAGATGGAAAGCTAAAGGCGTTAATTTTTGATTCAGTTTATGACCCCTATCGTGGGGTAGTTGCCTACTTGCGAGTCCTTAGCGGCCAATTAAAAACTACTGACGAAATTATTTTGATGCAAACCAACTCGCAGGGTAGGACAGAGGACGTTGGCGTTTTTCGCCCTAAATTAATTTCTCGCTCTCCCCTCTCAGCAGGAGAAATTGGCTACTGCGTTACCGGTTTTCGCGAAGTTTCTCAAGCCGCCGTTGGTGACACCATTACTAGCAAAAAAAATCCGGCTGACTCCCCTCTCCCGGGTTATAAAAAAGTTAAGCCATTTGTTTTTGCCTCAATTTACGTGTCTGATGGCGACAAATATCCCGACCTAAAAGATGCAATTGAAAAATTAAAATTAAATGATTCCTCGTTGTCGTACGAACCTGAGCGTTCGGAAGTTTTGGGTTTTGGTTTCCGCTGTGGCTTTTTGGGGCTTTTGCACATGGATATTGTCCGTGAGCGGCTAGAGCGGGAATTTGACTTAGATATTGTCATTACCTCGCCAACTGTCGAATATCACATTACAAAAAATAATGGGGAGAAAACCGTTGTTGAGCGAGCATCTGATATGCCGGAGGCAAACACTTACAGCGCTATTTCTGAGCCCTGGGCTACGTTGGAAATTATTAGTCCTAAAGATTATATTGGTAATATTATGGACATTGCTCAGAAAAAGCGGGCAACCTATAAAAACACTGAATACTTTGATGATGGACGGGCACTATTAAAATATGAAATTCCATTAGCGGAATTAATCATTGATTTTTATGATCAATTAAAAACAGTTTCTTCCGGTTATGCCTCGATGAACTATGAAATTTTGGATTGGCGCCAGGCGGATTTATCGAAAATTGATATTTTAATTGCCGAAGATAAAGTTGATGCCCTATCGTTCATCGTTTTTACACCAAAAGCTCAACCTGAGGCTAGGAGAATCGTTGGGAGGCTCAAAGAACTCATCCCTCGCCAAAACTTTGAAATTAAAATTCAGGCAGCAATTGGTGGCACCATTATAGCCTCAGAACGAATCTCTGCTATGCGTAAAGATGTTACCGCCAAGCTTTACGGTGGGGACGTTACCAGAAAAAACAAACTTCTAGACAAGCAGAAAAAAGGCAAGAAAAAAATGAAACAAATTGGCCGTGTCAACATGCCGTCTGACATTTTCATTAAGGTTTTGAAGAGCGAATAGTGTGTTGATATTTCGGCTGATTTCTGTTAAGATATATTTTGTTATGCACCGCTAGCTCAATGGTAGAGCAGTGGCCTTTTAAGCCATTGGTTCCGAGTTCGAGTCTCGGGCGGTGTACCAGCCCCTGAAATTCAACTTTAGTTGGATGCCGGGAGTTGGTATTTTGTTTTCCGACCGAGACGAGAACATGGGAAGGGGTCGGGAAACGGGAGTTTCCCGTAGAGGAAGATAATAGAAACCGTGGGTTTCTATAGAGCGAAGCGCGTTCATATGTCTCGGGCGGTGTACCAAAAAAATTCCAGTTTGACTGGAATTTTTTTGTTGAGAACAATTATTTTTTGATCCTTTTGACTTTTACTTTGGTTGGGCGGTCTTCGAACAGGTAGCTAATGAAGGTAATTATTAACCAGTAAACCAAGGCACCCCAGAAGGCGGCGGCGAAGTTGGCGACAAAGAAACCTTTGACAATTGTTGATGCCAACCAGAACATTAGGGCATTTATCACTAAAGTAAATAATCCAAGGGTCAAAATATTAATCGGCAAAGTTAGGATTAATATTAGTGGTCTAACTACAGCATTTATTAGCCCAAAAATCGCTGAAGTAAGCAATGCCGGCCAGAAACCGGAAAAACTGATGCCGGGAACAATGTAGGCAACGAGCATTAAAATAAAAGTATTAAGTAGCCAACGAAGAAACCACATGTGACTCCCTTCGGGAGATTAAAGATTAAAGATTAGAGATTAAAAAATTCTTTACTCTTTACTCTTAAATCTTTTATCTAGAATTTATCTTCTTCTGAAATTTAAAATCACCAATGAAATTGGCGGAGCAATTACCCAAAGAGTTTTAAGGCCGTAAACTATGGAGGCAACACGCGAAGTTGCCATAATACCCGCCC
>JBAXWD010000088.1:0-3022 GCA_037128645.1 Candidatus Berkelbacteria bacterium | reverse complement strand
AATATAGCCCCAATAATTGGCGGTATCCACATTGGCGCAAGCAACGCCTGGGCCGCAGGGCGAAACTTTAAGCAGGCCATCAAAGGCATTCGACACGCCATTCACGGCTGCACTAGTATTTCCACCGGGGTTTACACTAGTTCCCGGCTGGGCACCAACTAAAAATATTGACATTGCGATGTTGCCTAAGTCGATTACAACTCGGCAAATTAGGAAGCTAAAATTAGCGAGAATAACCGCCATAATGAACGTTGGCAGGAATTTCTTTATGGCGTAGGAGTCCATTTGAACTCGCAGAATGTTCATAAAGGCAACGTAAATTAGCACCGCTAGAACGAGGGTGTTAACAGAGCCCATAAAAATGCCCCAAATATTGGCAACAACTTTGCCGACGCCACTAAATGAGCCGCCTTGCGGCATTAGCACTTGATAAACCGGGGTAAAAAATGCAGCGTGAGCTTTGGTTGAGGACAGAAAAACAGTTGCGAACAATAGCATTGTGGCAAAAATTAGAAGATTCTTTTTCTGTTCAATGAATTTTTTCATAAATATCGGTAGGGAGAAGCTAGTTATATTATTTCAAAATACTTGTGAATATTTATCGTATATTATTGGGGCCAAATTGGGGTCCCGACTGAACAATCTGGTGCCATTGAGATGTAGTTTCCGCCCTTGCCACAATAATCTGGTTTTTTCTGTGGTGATGCTGCCGCGTCGCTTTGAGACATCACATTCACGGTAAATTGATCAATTTTAAATCCTGATCCAGCCAGACATGTACCGGCGTTCCATCTATCCCAAGAAATTCCAGGGTTTTCTCTTTGCTGCTTGCAGAGAGCCACAGCCTTGTCCATAAAATTAATAGATGGTACCCCGTGGAAATTCCAGGACTGGTCAAAGCAGGGTTGGGGTGTACAGGAAGTCGCTGTTGCGTGATAAACCGCGCCTGACGTTGCCGTCACAGGCGCCGTCGCGGCTGCCGCCGGAGTCGCACCTGCTGCAGGTGTAGTTGGTGTCGTCGGTGTAGTTGGGTTTGTGGTAGGAGCTGCAGTAGGAGAGTTAGTGTTAACTGATGGGTCGGTGACAGGTGCTGAGAAGTGTACGGCGTCAACACCCAATGCGTCTTCCATCCAGGTGAACGCTTGAGTAATCATAAAATTGGCAATGCTGTGAAGACCTGCGCCCATGACGCACAGCATACCTTCTAGAATTTTTGTTACACCCCCAGTGATATTGGTGATAAAATTGCCGCAAGTTCCATCACTGCTGGCATCAGCAGAAGTGGTAGGAGTCTGAAGTATGTCGGTAAATTGCTTGAAGTTGGACATAATTTTGTCAAACATGGTGCCGAATTCTCCAAGATTGGCATATGTGGCTGTTGCGACTTCTAGCGCGGGATCAATTTTGTATTTTACTAATTTTTTACATCCAGATGGCCAATTCGCATCACCATATTTTCCGCGCAAGGCAACGACGTCATCGTTAATTTTTTGTGCGGTTTGCCAAGAGCTTTGGAAAATACTGAGGCCAGCTGGTGATAAAACAAATTGAATCGAGGTATTTCGGGCAGCATTCCAAAGGTCGGTTGATACCTGCGACGTGTTACTATGGTCAAAAATGTTATCATACCAATATTTTGCTGTTGCCCATGAGACGTTTGTAGCGCTGGTTGTGGTGGTTGTGATCCAGTTTGGATTGGCGTTAGCCCCAGGCGGTGGCTGCAAAATTGACCGCATTGATTTTTTCAGGCTTTCCCAATCTGCGCTCATTTGGGTGCAATATGCCCCGAGATCGCCAATACTGGTTTTTGGCTGAATTGGGGCACTAAAAAAAGTGTTGTTGGCTAGTAATATCAATCGATAAATCGAATATAGCGGGTCCGTTGGGACGTTGACATTGGTTGAAGTACAGACGGCGAAACTAGTGATACCAAGATTAAACAGGACAAATTTTTTGGAATTGCTATCGTAGGTGGCAATACCCTGAGCTTTTTTCGGTGACGTTGGAGTAAATTGCGACACCACCAGGTAAAACGGCTGAACGTTTGCAGTTTGATAGTTGTCGACTGTTACCTGCGTGTTGCAGGTAGGGAGGGTTGTGCTGCCGGTGACGGCTGATAGTTTGTAAAGAGACAGAGTTCCCTGGAGTCTGGCAATTACGCTGTTGCCGCCATCCATTGAAGACGAGGTAAAATCGGCCTGAGTCTTGTTCTGTGCGCTTGAATCTTTATTAAATGTAAAGTTTACTGATCCGCTAATTCCACCGTCAACCATAACTTGGGTCTGTGCGTCATCAAGAAATCTTGGATTAAAAGTTGAGGTTGTGACCGGCGGAGTAACAGTTTCAGCGCTGGCTTTTTGCGGAACAAAAATCTGCCAGTAGCCGGCCATGACCATACTTACTAGCATCACAAGAATAAGAGGAGCTCTCGCTGATTTAGACAATCTCCCTCCTAAAATTTACTCAGATATCTTATTTAGATTATCTAACAAATTCTGCCAATAATCAACTTTGTTCGTATCGCCGATGATTTTTTCGGTGGAAACTAAGTCTTCTAGCGCAGTTTTGTTTATTGGGTCAATGGTGTAGGCCTTGGCAAATGCATCAACGGCTTTCAGGCGAAAATCTGGCTTAAATTCAGAGAACATGTGGCTATCATTGGCTAGGTGCAAATAGGCTAGCCCCAGGAAAATTCCATTTTGGTAATCCTTTGGGCCATCATTTAAACAGAATTTCAAATTAATGACGGCGATTCCGGACAAATTATTTTCAATTAGCGTTCGATCGATATCTGGTTTACAAATTTTACTGCTGGCATCGCTAATTAACTTTGAGAGATCGACATAATTATTGTCGCCAGCAAATTGTTTTAGGACCGAAATGTCTTTTGCCGAGTCTTTTGCCAGTTTCTGCCGGCTTTCGGCCTTCTCGTTATCAACTTGGAGTAGGCTGGCTTTTTGATATTTGACATAGGCGTCGGTATATTTTTGGCTCGTTAGCAAATCATCGCCTTGTTTAATAT
>JBAXWD010000087.1:0-3034 GCA_037128645.1 Candidatus Berkelbacteria bacterium | reverse complement strand
CCAGAAACTCGAACGAAATTTATTTTATCCAGATATCGTGGCGGAATTACCTCTTTAATTTTAGCCCCAACTTTTTCTTCGACAATTCTTTTGTGATCAATAACGTCGCCAGAAAGTGAATAAAATCTCTTCATTTCTGTCTCACCCTGCGAAATTAAATAGGCACGATACAAAGTTTCGGCATTGTTAATTAAAGTCGGGTAGCCGTAAAGCCCTGACTCCGTCGGGAATGGCGGCTTTTGTCGTGGCTGCCGCAACTTACCCTCCATCGTTTGCAGCAGTGTTGTTTCTTCACCGCACAAATAGCGGCCGGTATCAATAAAAACTTCAATCTTTTTGCCTTTAATTTCTTTTGTAATCTTTGGCAAATACTTCTTGTATTTATCATTTAAAAAGATATATGTCCGCTGCGCACCAATAGTTTCCTTCGCCAAATTAATACCAGCAATCAACTCCGGTAAGTGATTTTGCAAGATATATTCGTCCTTAAAAACTCCCGGTTCACCCTCAGATAAGTTACAAATAACAAACCGCTTAACCTCAGTGGAGTCTTTTACTGCTTGCCATTTTTGCCAAGTCGGAAAACCCGCCCCACCAAGGCCAATGAGATTAGAAGCTTTTAGTGCACTAATGATTTCCATAGATTTATTTTTCCATTTTCGTCATTGCCACGTCGCCCAGAGTGGCTCCTCGCAATGGCAGAACCCACTATTTTTCGCTAATCATTTTTGCCATTTCGACAAGCCGGCAGGAGTAGCCCCACTCGTTGTCATACCAAGCGATTACCTTAACCAAAGTTCCGCCAACAACATTTGTCAGTGAGGCGTCAACAATTGCTGAAGCCGAGTTCCCTTTCAAATCAGAAGAAACTAGTGGATCGGATGTGACCGCCAAAATCTCTCGCATTGTAGACTGCGCAGCACTATCAAAAGCTTTGTTGATTTCTAGAGCTGTTGTTGGTCGATCAAGGACAGCAACAATATCGGATAATGAAACTACCGGCGTCGGAACTCGAATTGCCAAACCATCAAACTTTTTATCTAACTCTTTAATAATTTTAGTCACCGTTTTTGCTGCGCCGGTTGTCGTTGGCGCAATATTCATCGCAGCTGCTCTTGCCCGACGCAAATCCTTGTGCGGACCATCAACCAAATTCTGATCCGCGGTGTATGAATGAACGGTGGTCATTAGAGAATGCTTAACCCCAAAACTGTCGTTCAAAACTTTTATCACTGGCGCGATGCAGTTAGTTGTGCAGGAAGCGTTAGAGATAATATCTTCCCCGCGATAATCGTTGGCGTTGACACCCAGAAGATAGGTCGGGGTTTCATCATCTTTAGCCGGCGCTGACATAACAACTTTTCTCGCTCCAGCTTGAATATGGCCACGACAATCAACGGTGGTCAAAAAAACACCGGTGCATTCAAGTACGACATCAATACCCAAAGCTTCCCAAGGAAGCTTTGCTGGCTCTTTCTCGGAAAAAAAATGAACTTTTTTGTCATCAATAGTAATTTCCTTGTCGGATATAGTGATTTTTTTGTCAAAAAGCCCGTAAGATGAATCATGAGTCAGCAAAAACAATAATGTTTCCGCATCAGTTAAATCATTTACTGCAACCAATTCCATGTCTGCAGAATTTAAAATTATTTTGGCCGCTGCTCTGCCAATTCGTCCGAAACCATTGATTGCAACCTTAACCATTTTTACCTCCGGTAAAATAATTCAAAATGTAAAATTCAAAGATCAAAATAATGGAATTTACTATTATAGTTTGTCCCGAAAACTTTCGGGACACCATAATTTTAAATTTTGATTTTTAAATTTTAAATTATCTTTTTATACTCTGCAACTATCCGACAAATTTTAACAAAGCTTGGAGCTACAAGGCTATCTCTGCCAACGAGCACTCCGTCAATTTCCGGTCGCTGAACAAAACTATAAACATTGCCGGAATTAATGTCTCCGCCATATAGAATTGAAGTCTGCGCTGATACCACTTCTCGTAATTGGCTTATAATTCTTGCAGCATACTCTGGCGCGGCTGGCTCCTCTGCGCCGACAGCCCAAACCGGCTCATAAACTACGACAACCCGATCAAGCTCGCTCTTATTGATACCAGCTAAAGATTCTTTGAGCTGTAGAACAACATCTTTAACCGAGTTATCAGATTTCTTTTCTTCTCCAACACAAACTATCGGAATTAAGCCAGCATCAAGAGCAGCCGCAGTTTTTCTTGCAACCAAACCGCTTGTTTCCGCAAAATATTTTCTCCTTTCAGAGTGACCAACAATTACGTACTTTGCCACATCACGTACCATTGTCGCTGAAATTTCACCTGTATAGCTTCCCTCTTCTAGGTGGTGAATATTTTGAGCCCCCAAGCTAATATGCCCAAAATCTTTGTGAATAATTTGCGAAACTTCAGTTAGCCAGATCGCCGGAGGGCAAATGACAATTTCAACACCAGAAATACTTTCTGCACCACTAAGAACAGCTGTCGACAAAACAACTGAGTCAGATAAATTAGTATTCATTTTCCAATTAGCAACAACTAATGGCCTGCGCATACTCCCTCCGCCACGCATTAATATTATTATTCTGCGAAGTAGACCTTGCAACCCTCATGAACTTTTTGGTCAACTTTCAGACCAATCTCATCACCGATCGCGGCCTGCTCAATTTCCTTGCGATCAATTTGCATTGCAGAAACTGCTTGTTCGAACTCATCGCCGTTTGGTGCGACAATTTTAATTCTATCGCCAATTTTGAGCGGCGACTTAACTTTCAAAACCGCAGCCGAAACATGTGGAAAGAAATGAGTGATCTCCCCAACTAATTTTCCTTCTGCCATTTTGGCTCCTTTTTTAGCTTTTCTTATTACTATTATACAGCAATATAATTTCTTTCGCTAATTTATCCTTGTCGTGGTAGAGCGGCAGTTTACGGTTAATCAGGTCGCGTTGAATAATTTTATATTGATGATAATTCCGCTCGCCATAAGTAATATTATTGACTTCACCTAATTTTGAAA
>JBAXWD010000086.1:0-3047 GCA_037128645.1 Candidatus Berkelbacteria bacterium | reverse complement strand
ATCCAAGCCTTGCAAACAGCATAAGTGTTTCCAAGGTCTTGAAAAGAGAACGGCCTTTTGCTAGAATTGTGGCACAATCTCAGACATTACCACTAGGGGTGATCCACATGCCGTGCGCAGCACACAGCCAGGCGCAACAAGTACGTGAATCTCGGGCAAAAAGGAATGTTATCCTGATTGCCATCGGCGTTTCCGCGGCAATACTGGCCGTATATGCCATCTGCTACACGTTCTTCGGCCACAACCCAAGCTTCTTCGAAAGGCTGACGCAATGATCACGCTAACGCGATTCATCCTTGGACTCAGAATTTCTGTTGGTATCAGCCATGACAATTCGCGGCCCGACATCGTTTGCACCATCAGCTTCGTCATCAGGCCCAGCCCAGCGGTTTCCCCGCCTGACTGGTGGAAGCGACTCGCCGAGAGAACCACAGCATAACGAGAGTCCGTTTCTCCACGACCTTAAGTCCTTGCCCACCCGGCAGGGACTTTTTTTTATTCTTTTTTCTGTCGTTCCCGCGCAGGCGGGAATCTACTAAATAATTTCTTGATACAAATCGTTCCAATTTGGATTCTTCTTCTCAATCAACCGAATTTTCCAAACTCGGTTCCATTTCTTGACCTGTTTTTCTCTGGTGATGGCTGATTCAATATCTTGATGCTGTTCAAAATAAACCAATTGATCAATTTTATATTTATTAGAAAAAGAATCTACGAATTTTTGTTTATGTTCGTAGATTCTTTTTACCAGATCAGAAGTTACACCAATATACAAAGTACCATTATAACCGCTAGCAAGGATATAGACGTAATAATTCATAACTATTGGTGGATTCCCCCGCCTTCGCGGGAATGACAAAGTGGACGGGGAATGACAAGGGAAATTACTGTTTCAAAAAGTCTTTGGTCGAGAGTGCGACGCGGCCTTTTTCTCTATCGACATCAACAACTTTGGCTTTTACAACGTCGCCTGGTTTCATATATTTTTCAATATCTTCAACCCGCTCATTGGCAATTTGCGAAATGTGGACCATACCGTCTTGGCGCGGAGTAATTTCGATAATAGCGCCAACCTGTTTGCCAGTCATTCTATCGCGTTTGATCTCGATGACTTTGCCTTCAATAATTTCACCAATTTCGATCTCGCGGGTCATTGATTCAACAATCGCAATAGCTTTTTTACCCATTTCTGAGTCAGTTGAACCAATCATAACTGTGCCGTCATCTTCGATATCGATTGATGTTACCTCTTTGCCGCCACAATCTTCAATAATTTTGCGAATATTCTTGCCACCTGGCCCGATAAGTTCGCCTATTTTCTCTGGGCTAATGTGAATGGCTTTAATGACTGGCGCTAGTGGCGAAAGCTCGTTTGGCTTGGAGATAATTTCTTCCATAGCATCGAGTATTTCCATTCGGCCAACTTTTGCCTGCTTGAAAGTCTGGGCGATGATAGCGTCATTTAAACCAGTGATTTTGGTGTCCATTTGGATTGCAGTAATTCCGTCGCGGGTACCAGCAATTTTAAAGTCCATATCCCCTGCGAAGTCTTCCAAACCCTGTAAATCAGTTAAAACTTTGAATTTCATATCATCTTTTTTATCAGTAACGAGTCCCATAGCAATTCCGGCAACCGCTTTTTTAATCGGCACACCGGCATCCATTAGCGCCAAAGTGGAACCACAAGTCGCAGCCATGGAGGAAGAGCCATTTGACGTTAGAATTTCAGTAACTAGTCTAATAGTATATGGAAACTCTTCGGTTGATGGAATCATTCGGAGCAAAGCTTTTTCTGCCAAATATCCGTGACCAACTGCTCGGCGGGAAACGCCACGCATTGGTGAAACTTCACCGGTGGAGAATGGCGGGAAGTTGTAATGATGCATAAAACGTTTGGTGGTTTCAACTTCCATAGTGTCGATGAATTGCTCCATCCCTGGGGAAGCCAACGTTGCAACAGTTAGTGCCTGGGTTTGGCCGCGAGTAAAGAGGCCGGAACCATGAACGCGCGGGAGAACACCAACTTCAACGTCAATTGGCCTTACTTCCAAAATACCTCGACCATCTGGTCGGTGTTCATCATCAAGGATCGCCGAGCGAATTTCTTTCTCTACTAGTTTAGTAAAGGCATTTTTAAGTTCAACTTGTTTGTAATTACCTTCGAGAGTCTTTAATACCTCATCTTCAAAACCCTTTAAGTTCTCTTCGCGCTTGAGTTTATCTAGCTCGCGAACGGCCTCTTTAAGTTTATCTCCAACAATTTTTGAGACTTCGCCATGGATTGCTTGATCATCAATAAGCTCGACTCCGGTGTCGACGGCAACGTGATCTTTTTTAATTTTCTCTTGAATTTCGATTAGTGGTAAAATTGATTTCTTAGCTAATTCAATTGCTTCGACAATCTTTTCCTCTGAAACTTCAGAAGCCTCAGCTTCAATCATCATAACCTTGTCTTTGGTCGCGGCAATAGTTAGATTCAAATCGGATGCTTCGATTTGCTCGATTGTTGGGTTGGCAATTAGTTTTCCATCGATTAAACCAATTTTAATAGCACCAATTGGGCCATTAAAAGGCGCTTTTGTTTGTGAAAGCGCGGCTGAGGCGGCTATCATGCCCAAAATATCCGGATCATTTTCACCATCATAAGATAGTACAGTGATAATAACCTGAACGTCATTTCTAAAATTCTTTGGAAAAAGTGGGCGGATTGGTCGGTCGATCATTCGACAAGCAAGAATTGCCGCGTCTGATGGACGGCCTTCACGTTTTATGAAACGAGAGCCGGAAATTTTGCCGGCAGCATATAATCTTTCCTCATAATCAACCAAAAGTGGGAAAAAATCGATTCCATCGCGTGGCTCATCAGCAACAACTGCAGTTGCAAGAACAACGGTACCACCACAGGTTGCCTTAATTGAACCCTGGGCCAACAATGCAAGTTTTCCTGTCTCAAGTTTCAATTCCCGACCACAAAAATCGACCGAGTAAGTTTTCTCGACGAGTCCCAGTTTCTTAACTACCATAAAAATCCCTTCTGGAGAAAAGTT
>JBAXWD010000085.1:0-3132 GCA_037128645.1 Candidatus Berkelbacteria bacterium | reverse complement strand
GGAGATTGCTTTTCTGGTTGGTGCGTCGATAATGCTGTCTCATTCTGCAGCAGTAACTGCTGCTTTTTTCGGGGCGACATCGATTGGTTCATCATTGTCAGTTTCGACATCATCGATCTCAATTTCAGGTGCGACCTGGTCAAAACGTTTTTGCAGTTTTTGCTTATTTTTCTTTTTTAGTCGGCTTTTTTTGCTCATATGAGTAGTATTAAAATTCCTAGTATCTAGAATTTAGCATAATTTTTTCCTTTTTGGAATAGAGGAATTTGTCATTAGTTTCTTTACAAACAAGATCAATCTTGCTATTATTTTATTCAGCTATAGTAATTATGCGAGAGTAGCTCAGTTGGTAGAGCGCGTCCTTGCCAAGGATGAGGTCGCGGGTTCAAGTCCCGTCTCTCGCTCCATTTTGTTTCGTAAGTCTCGGCCTCGTGGCGGAGTGGTTACGCAGCGGTCTGCAAAACCGCGTACGCCGGTTCAATTCCGGCCGAGGCCTCCATTTCACTTCGTTCAATGTAAACTAGCTTGCATTGAGCAATTTATTGCGAAATGCCGATGTAGCTCAGTGGTAGAGCAGAGGACTGAAAATCCTCGTGTCGTCAGTCCGATTCTGACCATCGGCACCATAAAAACAATTAAAAATTTAAAAATCAAAATTTAAAATTATGGTAGGCACTTCATGCCTGAACTATAATAATAAAATTCCTTTATTTTGATCTTTGCATTTTGAACTTTTAATTAAGTAATTATGCTTACACAAACCCTACAAATTGTTCAGCTAGTCTTGGCAGTCTTTGTAATTGTTGCCATCTTAATGCAACAGCAAGGCTCAGGTTTGGGTGGCGCTTTTGGTGGAGAGGGAAACTTCTACCGATCAAAGCGTGGACTCGAAAAGGTTTTATTTTACGCAACTATTGTTTTAATTGTACTATTTGTCGCATCTGTGACAGTACCATTGTTTCTGGCCTAACTCCCAAGGAGAACTATGACCAATTTTGGTGATTTTTGGGGACCGAGGGAAAAGAAAGTCAAAAGTCAAAAGTCCAAAGTCAAAAGTAGAGTGTGGGGGTCTATTTTATCGACTAAAATCAAGCCAATATTATTAGTCATTGGTAATTTTTCTCGTAGGTTGGGCCGAATCTATTTTGTCCTAAACCGTGTTGACAAGATTGCTCTTGGTGCCTTAATTGTTATTCTTATTGCTCTTGGTGGTTACAAATTTGACCGCGATTGGTTGTCAAAAACAAAGCGTGTTCCGACCACCGGAGGCAGATACAAAGAGGTTTTAATCGGTCAGGCTCACTATTTAAACCCTGTACTTGCCAGCACAGACACGGACAGAACAATTAATCAGCTAATTTATTCCGGGCTGACAAAAATTAACGCCAGTGGCAATGTTGCTCCTGATTTGGCCCAAAGCTGGGAAATCTCGGCTGATGGGAAAACTTATACCTTCCACTTACGTGATGATGTTAGTTGGCAGGATGGCGCTAAGTTTTCATCGGCAGATGTGGCAACGACAATCACAGCAATCAAGGATAGTAACATTAAAAGTCCGTATTTTGATGCTTGGAAAGATATTGAAGTTCAAACGCCAGATCAAAGCACAGTCATTTTTAATTTAAAAAGTCCTTATGGCCCATTCTTGTATAACACTCTTATTGGAATCATCCCGGCTCACATCGATTCTTCGCTAATTTCCTCGTCTCCGGTTGGCACCGGCCCATACAAGTTTGTTAAAGCTGTTTCCGGGAAGAATAAGGCGATTGAAGAAGTCGACATGGCTATGTCGGGTAATTACTACGGCCAAAAGCCATATATTTCTGAGGTAACCTTTCAAATAGCCGGCGACGAAAATCAAGCAAAAGACGATTTTTCGTCTACGTTTTCACCGGCACTAGCGGTTGCTGGCATGAACCTATCTGATGATGCCACCAGTTACTCTTATACAACATCAAGAGACTTTGGTGTTATTTTTAACTTAAACAATGAGAAGCTTAAGGATGTCACTGTCCGCAAGAAGATTGCGTCGGCTGACAAAATCGATCCACAACTTTCGCTTAAACTTTTAGTCTTGGATAAACCACTTTCGGTGCAAACTGCAGAGGATTTGCAAAAAAGTTATGCCAGTCGCGGTATTAATATCACAATTGACAAAAAAAGTGCTGTTGATTACACTAATTTGTTGGCAAAAAGGGATTACGAAGCCGTCTTGTACGGATTTGACTCCGGCTATGATCGGGACCCATATCCGTTCTGGCATTCAAGTCAAATTGGCGGCGGTAATAATTTTTCCGGCTTTTCCAATAAACCAGCCGATCTACTTTTAGAGTCAGCCAGAATGACAACTGACACTGTGGCCAGAAATCAGAAATATGATCAGTTTTTTGCCATTTTAGCCGACCAGGCTCCAGTGATTTATTTGCCATCTCAGAATTTCAATTTCTCGGTCAAATCATCTGTCATGGGAATCACAACAATCAAAGGTTTTGAGTCGTGGGATCACTTAAATGATTTTGCAAATTGGTATTTGAAAACCAAAAGAGTAAAGCCGTAAAAAATAGTTGGTGGGTTAAGAGGCCTGTTTAGAAATAGAAGCTGGAAGTAGATGTTGGATTGGGATGAATTTCCATTCTCAACTCCGAACTTCGAAACCGGCGTCTTAACCTATTTCCCTTTGGCTAAAAATGAATGGGCGAATGGTGGAATTGGTAGACACGTAGCGTTCAGAGCGCTATGGCCGCAAGGTCGTGGAGGTTCAAGTCCTCTTTCGACCACCAATCAGAATTTTCCAGCGAAGCTGGATAATTCTGATTGGGTAAATAGTTTAAGGACTTGAAAGTCGGAGGCACGACTGGCGCCGAGACGGGGTAGCGGAATTTTTCACCAGAAAAATATCCGTGACCAAGTCCTCTTTCACCCACCAAAATTAACAAGCGTTAGCTTGTTTTTTTGTTGATTATTGTGCTAATATATCTACACTCAAGACACACAGGAGATACTGATGGCAAATATCAATGTTCGGTCACCTCACTCATTGTCGGAGGCTGAAGCCAGAAGGCGAGTTGAGAGGCTGCTGGCCACAGAAGTTCCACAGGAATTTGGTGGTCAGATCAGCAATTACCACTATAC
>JBAXWD010000084.1:0-3136 GCA_037128645.1 Candidatus Berkelbacteria bacterium | reverse complement strand
AAGAAGGAATTGCTGAAGAGCAGGCCGAGGAAGCAAAAGAAGAAAAAAAATCTGCTAAAGCTAAAAAACCAAAGAAACCGGTTCGTAGCAAAAAATATATTGCTGCCCACGCTTTAATTGACCAAGAAAAACTTTATCCTGTAGAAGAGGGAATTGAAAAAGTTCTAGAAACTACCATCGTCAAATTTGATCCAACCGTTGAGGTTCACGCTAAATTGTCGCTTACTGGAATTCGTGGAACAATTGTTTTACCTGCTGGTGCACCAAAAGAAAAGCGAGTGAAAATTGCTGATGAAAAAAATGTTGATGAAATTGTTGTTGCTGTAAAAGCAAATAAGATTGATTTTGACATTTTACTAGCAACTCCATCTGTTATGCCGAAACTTGCTGCTGCTGCCAAAATTTTGGGGCCAAAAGGAATAATGCCTTCACCAAAATCAGGTACAGTTGTTGAAGATACCGCCGCTGCTGCCGAAGAAATCAAGTCTGGCAAAGTCGAATACAAAGAAGATGATCAGAAAAATATTCACCTCGCTATCGCCAAAGCATCTTTCGGTAAAGAGAAAATCAAAGAAAACTTAATGGCATTTCTAAAAATCCTGCCAAAAAATAAAGTAACGGGAATTTACCTGACCTCAACAATGGGTCCAAGCGTAAAACTCGAAATCCCAAAATAAATACCATCTGTCATCCTGAGCGAGTGAAACGAGTCGAATGGATCTTTCTCTGTCATCCTGCGTGGAACGAAGTCTACGAAGTGACCCTGTGGGGATCTGGATTCTTCACTTTGTTCAGAATGACAAAATAATAAAAGTGACTCTGAAGAAATTCAGGGTCATTTTTTGTTGGTTGGTTGACAAATGCAAAATATTGTGATACAATGCAATCGTCAAACTGAATTCCCAAAAACACTGGAGGTCGGAAGACATGAAGGCTATTAATGTGCATCTGATCAAGGGCATCAACACCGTCACTGACGGTGACTGCACCGAGATGGGCGACATCCACGTCATCGGCGGGGCGATCTTGAGCGAGGGAGACAAAGTCATCAAGTCGCTCACCACTGCCGCCGTCGCATCCATCAGGCTGAAGAAGCCGGTGGTCATGACCCCCGACATCTCTGCATTGCTGCTCGAGGTTTTGGCCAGCCGCTAGAAGCTCAGCGGCAAAAACGAACATACCGTCCCGACTACAATGCTGTGGTCGGGCGGTTTTTTTATTACGAGTGGAAATGTTGCGATCCCTACTAAATTACCAATAACTATCACGAAATTACGAATAATACACTAAATTGTTGACTTTCTAATCGCCATCTGATAATATTAAATCATTCCAAAGACCGAGGGCACGGAGCAATCCAAAAAAGTCCTGCGAAGGAAAAATAAGTGCAAACTATATTTTTCTTGTATATGTCGGCGGAATCGCCGAATTTTTGTTTAATAAGGACGTAAAATGGCAAAATCAAGATTGCAAAAAGAAGAGCAGTTGGTACGGCTAAACGATCAGTTTGGTTCAAAAAAAGCAGTTTTTGTTGATTATCAAGGTCTTTCAGTGAAAGAAATTGAAAATCTTCGAAACTCTCTTGAGGAAAAGGGCGTCAAATTTGTTGTTGTCAAGAACACTTTGGCTAAAATTGCGCTGAAAAATGCAGGCATTGAAGTTGCAGATGAGCTTTTGAAAAAGCCGGTTGCAGTTGCTTTTGCTGACGATGAGGTTACACCATCAAAAGAAATCAAAAACTTTACCAAGTTGCATGAGAACCTGCAGATTCTTGGTGGAGTTATCGAAAAAGAGTTTGTTCCAGTTTCAACCATTGAGGCATTGGCACTGTTACCAAGCCGAGAAGAGCTTTATGCCAAGGTTGTTGGAAGCATTGCTGCGCCACTATCTGGCCTTGTTAATGTCATGATTGGCAATGTTCGAGGATTAGTCTCAGTTTTATCACAGTATCAAGAAAGTAAATAAATAATAAACAAGCTTATAGCTGTTGGCTGCTAGCTGTTAGGGAAATCCTAAAAGCTGAAAGCTGAAAGCTGACAGCTAAATTTAAGGAGACAATATGTCAGACGAAACAAAAGAAGAAAAAGTAGAAGCAGCTGAAGAAGTAGCTGTTGCTGCTGCGCAGGAGGCAGAAGAAGCCAAAGAAGTTGCAGAGGAAGCAAAAGAGGAAGTTGCTGAGGTTAAAGAAGAAGTAGCAGAAATCAAAGAGGAAGTTAAGGAAGAAGTCAAGGTTGAAGAAAAACCAGCTCCAAGCGGAAAATTCAAAGAATTGATTGAATCAATTGAGAATCTTTCTGTACTAGAGCTTTCCGAATTGGTTAAAGAGCTAGAAACCCGATTTGGCGTTTCAGCTGCCGCACCTGTAGCCATGGCTGCCGCTGGTGGAGCTGCTGGTGGTGCCGAAGCCGCTGAAGAGAAATCATCCTTTGATGTTGTTCTTGCTGCTGCTGGTGACAAAAAAATCCAAGTTATCAAAGCTGTCCGTGAAATCAAACCTGATCTTGGTTTGAAAGAAGCTAAAGATTTGGTTGAAGCCGCTCCAAAAGAAGTTTTGAAGGGCGCTAAGAAAGAAGATGCAGAAGCTGCCAAGGCAAAACTTGAAGAAGCTGGCGCAACTGTTGAACTAAAGTAAGCTGTCAGCTTTTAGCTGCTAGCTGTTAGGAAATACAAAAAATGCCCGAGATGGTGACATCAGAGGCATTTTTTGATATAGTTGTGTTCAATGTTTCAATTTAAAATCAATATACAATCAAATATCTCATCACTCCGAACTGGGGTTATTTCGACATTTCATGGTGAAATTCAGACTCCGGTTTTTATGCCTGTGGGAACTGTTGGTGCAGTGAAAACCGTGTCACCTTGGGAGCTACGCCAGCTTGGAGCGGAAATTATCCTAGGCAATACTTATCACTTGTATTTGCGCCCGGGAGAAAAATTAATTGAAGATTTTGGCGGTTTGACCGAATTTAATCACTGGCGGGGACCAATATTAACCGACTCCGGTGGTTTTCAGGTATTTTCTCTCGGGGCTGGCAAAAAAACCAAAAGTGGGGAGAGTTTGGTTAAAATCTCGGACGATGGTGTTGAATTTAAGTCGCATCTGGACGGCAAAAAACATTATTTCACACCAGAAAAA
>JBAXWD010000083.1:0-3143 GCA_037128645.1 Candidatus Berkelbacteria bacterium | reverse complement strand
GAGCAGGCATTGGCTTTTGAAGAAAAAAGATTAGCAGCCGACTTTGCAAATTGGCCGGAAAAAATGGGGAAGATCACCCGCGGTTTTGATTCAACCAAAGGCACAACATATGAGCAACGTCGAAAAGAGGAAGCTGCTGATTACCGTTATTTTCCGGAACCAGATATCCCGCCAATCTCATTTTCTGAATCAGAGATAGAAGCACTGAGGGCAAAAATTATAGAACTTCCGAAACAAAAGCACTCGCGGTATGTCGACGCCGGAATTCGCTCTGATGTAGCAGAAAAATTAGTTCGCCAACCTCATCTGGCAGAATATTTGGAAACATCAACGCAGTTAAAACATGATTTAGCAGTCTTCGTTTCCGAGGAAGTTACACGGGCAATTGCCGAGAAAGATATTTCATTTGAAGAATATCAGCAAAAAGTCCCGATAACTAAAGTTGCTGATCTGCTAAACTTAGTTGCGGAAGGAATTATTTCCAAAACGGTGGCTAAGGAAATATTTAATCAAATGATAATGACGGGTGATTCTCCTGCTGATATAATAAGAGCTAAGGGGTTGGAACAGGTGTCGGATAGTGGTGAGCTTGAAGTGGTTATTAGCCGAATAGTCAAAGAAAATCCTGATTTGGTAGAGAAATATCGTGCTGGAAAAACGGGGGTTTTAGGGTTTTTTGTAGGAAATATAATGCAGGCAACTGGTGGGAAAGCTAACCCCCAGGTGTTGAATAAATTACTCAAGGAGAAACTGGATGAACACATTGCTTAGTATTCCTGATCGGTTCTGGCAGCCAATCGCCAGTTTCGGGCCAAAGATTCCTGGTATTATTCTTAGTCTAATAGTTGGCTATTTTATCATTCAAATGATTACCTTTGTTTTGAATCGTACTTTAAATTTTTCGCGAATGCCCAGAGCTCTACTTTCAGTAATTATGTCGCTGGCTCTTATTATTATGTGGGTTGTACTTTTTGCTGAAATTGCTAGGCAGCTTGGTCTTGGGTCGCTGGCGGTGACAATTTCTGGATCATTAGCGGTTTTGGCCCTGGCCTTGGCTTCTGGTGCCTCTGGTTTAGCGACCGATATTATCTCCGGTGTATTTTTGGCCCGTGATCCGGACTTTGAAATTGGCTACAAAATTAAAATTGGTGATGTTGAGGGGATTATTCACTCTGTCGATATCAGAAAAATTCGAGTTGTGGATGAGGCTGGAGTAGTTTATGTTTTTCCTAACGCCAAATTAGACAAGGATGGTTGGCAAGTTATTTCACGTCAGGTTGAAGACAATAAAATCGATATTAAAAAGTTTTTAGCAAAGAAATTAAACAAAAACAAAGAATAAAAGGAGAATTGCTATGCCGAAAATTGAGTATGAAAACCCAGATGACAAAAAGATTGTTTATCCAAAAAAGAGACGAGGGCGTGGATGGCTAATTGTTGTAATTATCATCGTTTCAATGATATTCGGCTCTGTCGCTGGCGTTGGAAGCATTATTCTTTTGTCGGAAAATAATGGCCAGATCGCCAAAAAAATTGGCTTTAAAAACTGGGATAATTTGACTATCCCTCTGACTGAAACTAAAAAAATTAATGTTCAAGAATCGGGTGCAATAATTGATTCTTCAAACAAAGTTTCACCAGCAGTTGTTTCGATTGTTGCAAAATCACAAGTGCAAACAATATTCGGCGACACGTCACAGGCAACTAGTGCCGGTACCGGATTTATCATCACCTCTGATGGACTAATTTTAACCAATAAACATGTTGTGTCAGACGCAGCTGCTACGTACACAATAATCGCGGCTGACGGCAAAAATTACGACGGGAAAATTCAATCGATTGATCCATTGAATGATCTCGCTGTTATCAAAATTACCGCTACAGGTCTACCGGTTGTTGAACTTGGTGACTCCGACCAGTTGCAAGTTGGACAGTGGGTAGTGGCAATCGGAAACGCACTTGGTCAGTATCAAAATACGGTAACAGCTGGCGTAATATCTGCCAAACAACGAGATATTCAAGCTTCAGATTCAACTGGTGCCTCGTCTGAGAATCTATCAGGAATGCTTCAAACCGACGCCGCAATTAATGCTGGTAATTCTGGTGGGCCACTGGTAAATTTGCAAGGCCAAGTAATTGGAATAAATACGGCAGTAGCTTCCGGTGCGCAAGGTATTGGTTTTGCCATTCCAATTAATGCGGCAAAAAGTGCAATTGACTCTATCAAAAAGACAGGGAAAATCGTTCGCCCATATCTTGGGGTTAGATACCTACCAATTACACCAGACATAGCCAAAACCAATAATTTAAAGTACGATTACGGCGCTTTGGTTGTAAAGGGTAATGGAATTGGTCAAGTTGCTGTGGTACCTGGTAGCCCGGCTGATAAAGCCGGAATAGTTGAAAATGATATCATTTTAGAGATCAATGGGGAGAGAATTGATAGCACAAACAGTATGACTTCGCTTTTAACAAAGTATAATGTTGGTGACACCGTATCTGTAAAAATTTCTCACGCTGGAGAAGAAAAAACCGTTAAAGTCACTTTGCAGGCAATGTCATAAAGCAGGCTGATTTAATACACAGATTGACACAGAAAATAAAAAATATGAAAAAATCCCCAATAATCTGGGGATTTTTTCTAATCAAGTATAATAATTTTGATTTGGCTGGCTCGCGAATGGGCGAGCCAGCCTGTAGGGCGACTCTTCCCTAAGCGGAGTGTTTGCTGCGTCCACCTTCTGCGCCTCCATTTGACTGCGATGTAAGTCTGCTGATTGGTTTGCGATCAACTGGCCCGCATGTTGGGCACATCCCATAGTACTGGGTCCAACGGATCAATCTTGCGCCACAAGCTTTAGGACACGGTGGCGCATCATCACGCGGCTTCACCTCCGTAATTGGCATTTCCTACCTCCTCTCAACTGGTCTGGTGACCTTGAAATAGAGATAGGGAAGAGTTCAACATGAAAGTACCAAATTAGTTCTGTTATGTCAAGATCTTAAGCAAGCGTTTTTGGCCGGAAAAATCGGAAATTATTTCGACCTGATTATATAATTTAGCGGCGTGTTCCAAAATTTCATTAGCATTTCTTGGGTCGAGTTCCGCCAGTATTAATCCATCTTTATTAATATATTTATTT
>JBAXWD010000082.1:0-3178 GCA_037128645.1 Candidatus Berkelbacteria bacterium | reverse complement strand
GCGCCAGCGAGTGCGAATTGGAAAAATCACGCCAGAAAAGATGGCACGGAACTTAGTTCAACTATTCTTTTAGCGCAAGCTGAATTTGATATTCCGGTCGAAATAAATATTTACAATGATAAAGTTGCCTTCATGTCCTACTCCGACCAAATCGGAATAATTATTGAAGGCCAAGGAATTGCCACAGCAATGAGAACTATTTTTGAACTATTTTGGGAAACTAAAAGTTAGCAGCTGTAAGCTGACTTTTAGGACTTGTTTACTACAATACTGGTTTCTGCGGTGTTGCCGGAGGTATCGTAGGATTTTGCTTTTAGTGTATAAGTTCCGGCCGGTGCGTTGTTATAGTTCCAAACAGCGGATACTGAGCCGGAATTTTCTGTCAATGCTAATTGATCATTAATATAGATCTCGATTTTCTGCACTGCAATTTTATCTGTTGCCGTGACTGCAATATGCAAATTGCCGTTTGCCCAGGCGTGCGGATTGTCCGATGGATCGGTAATTGCGACTGTCGGATTTTCGCTGTCCATCGTCGCGTTATTAATAGTAATAGAGATTGTAGAATCAACAGTCTGTCCAGCTGTATCAGTTGCCCTAGCCCGCAAAGTATGTGCGCCGTTGCCATAACTTGCGGAATTGAATGATGTTTCATATGGCGCCACGGAATCCTCTACTAATAAATTGTTGTCAATGTAAAAAGCCACCTTTGTTACGCCATTATCGTCAGAAGCCGAGGCTGAAAATGGCACCGTTCCGGAAACAGTTGCGTCATTTGCCGGTGCGGAAATAGAGACTGTTGGCGCGCTGTCCGATGCTGGGGCAGGAGCGGCAGAACCGTTCGGTTCATTTACAAGCCAAGTTTTCGTTGCCGCTGAAGGATAACCGTAGGTCGCTGCCATTCCGTGATAACCATAGCCGGAATAGAGATAGGAATAATCCTCAGCCATAATTTCCGCATCACAATTGCCCCAACCGAGGGAATAGTCTGGTGCGGTAGTTGATTTTGTCAGCGGCCGAACCGAATAGTAGGAATCCGGGAATCGTTGGCCAGATGGAATCTGCCAAACCATCCATTTGTAGTACAGAGAATAGTGATGGCCATATTCGTGCGACAAAATTAGTTTCATGTAGTCAACGAAGTATGGATTGCCTTCATAATAGTAGCTATTTAGCGTTATATAGCCCCAGGCGGAAGTTATATGGCCGCTCGCGTCTTGATTGTACGACCCAGAGTAAAGTCCGGCCCAGCCGGTATCTCCGGCGTTTTGCAGAATTATCGAGTACATACTGCTAACTTCGCCTTTAACCAACAAGTTACTCGACATATACGCTTTGAGCTGATCCCCCAAATCAGCATGCGAACCTGTTTGGTCGATATAATGGATGCCGGTAATACCAGCCGACGGCCCAGCCGCGGCAGCGGCAGCTGTATTTGCAGAATTAACCGGCCCGGTGGCAGATGTAACGGTCTTTGATCCATCTGAATTGGCCTTAATTGAAGTTTTACCCGAGGTTTTTACTTTCGGTGGCGCAGCAATAACCGCTTTCTTCGCTTCTTCTGGTGGAGCAACTGGAGTAACGGCGACTTCAACAGGAGCTTTAATCTCAGCCGTTGGCGCGGTTACTCGGTGTTTTTTAATCAGCAATATACCAGCGATCCCGCCAACAATAATTAACACAACCAAAAAAATCTTTAGCCAAAACTGCCAACTTCTAAAATTAACATTTGTTTTCATCCCCTCTATTTTAGACCTTTAAGCGAATTTGATCAAAATAAAAAATACTGAAGCAAAAACTTCAGTATTTTTTGGTAGCCCGGATGGGAGTCGAACCCATGATCTCTTGGATGAGAACCAAGTATCCTAGGCCACTAGACGACCGGGCCATGGTTCCCGGGCTAGGGGTCTCGCGCGCTTCTTCGAAGCTTTTCAAAACCCACGGTTTTGAATAATTTCCTCGAGCGGGAAAACAGCAGTTTTCCCGACCCCTTTCGCGTTCTCGCCTGCCCTGAAACAAAAATTGGTTCCCGGGCTAGGGGTCGAACCTAGATTAATGGAGCCAGAATCCACCGTACTGCCATTATACTACCCGGGATTACTAGAAAATTTTACCATATTTGTGCCTAATTATCAATCCGCTGATTGACCGGAGTGGTTTTTTCCGCTATATTGTCATGAGAACAAAGGGAGGTGATCAGTTTGGCCGAAACTAAAGTTGACACCAAGGATCTGATCGCCCGAGTTCGAGCGATGATCCGCGGTGAACGCAAGTACCAAACCAACGAGGAACTGGGAGCGCACTACGGGGTAAGCGGGACAAGGATCGGACAGATCTTGACGAGGGATCTGGCGCCAGCAGAGCGGAAGAGAAAAAGAAAGACCAAGTGGCCCCAAAAGCCAAAAAGACAGCGTGGACGTCATACCTGCGACAAAACCAAGCGCGTATTGGTCGCAGTCCGTTGGCGCTTGAAAGCCGGCATATATCCGTCAGCCGCCAAGATGCACAAAAGACTGAAGTGTACCCCGCATAGCATAGTTGAGATCTGCAAGAGGTATCTTTCCGACGACGAGAAGCTTTTGATGGCCTCCCTGCAGGGATCCGGCCGGAAGAAAAACATCGCCAAGGAAAATGGAGGATGACACGGCTCTGGCATGGTGCCAGAGTTTTTTATTAGTTCAATTTATTTCTAGAGCTTGAGCAGCAAATCAGCCGGGACGGCAAAAAAAGCTTCGGCGGGATAAGCCAAACCGTAAATTTCGCCATAGTAATCATCGAGAGATTTTATAGCCTTAATATAATTCCGGTCCTTATGTTGCGAAACAAACTTCTCCATCGCCTTCTGCTTCTTTTCAACATCAACCTTTAATAACCGGTTAAAGTACGGCAATGGTCCCCAAACTCCGTAAAGCCAAATAGAAATTTCCTTGAGATCTTGGCCTTTTATTTTTGCCAGTTTTAATGCCTCAACAATTGCCTTAGTCGCCTCACGGTGGTCGTCATTTGGACAAGAGAAGTTTGGCGATAGAATAATCCCTGGTTTCATTTCCAAGATAATAGTCGAAAGATCAGAAATTGTTTCTTTGTCCACGATTGAATTGTCTGGTTGACGAAAAAATATTTGCTCGAGATTTTCAGATTGTTCTACTGCACTTTTTGACTCTTCTTCTCTCACACT
>JBAXWD010000081.1:0-3202 GCA_037128645.1 Candidatus Berkelbacteria bacterium | reverse complement strand
CTGAAGGGGATTTTGCGGTCAAATTAAAAGCTAAAAGGGGAATTGATATCGCTGCCGGGCTAACAACATCAGGCCCACACCGCGATGATCTACAATTTAAACTAAACAATCTAGAAGCGGAAAAATATGCCTCGAGAGGGGAGTTAAGAAGTATCGTTTTGGCCTTAAAGATGGCTGAGCTAAAGTACTTGGAAAATGAGACCAAGCCAATACTTCTTTTAGATGATATTTTCTCTGAGTTTGATGCCGACCATCGGGCCCATCTGTACAAACTAATTAAGAATTATCAGACTGTTCTAACCACTACCGACCGCGAGCACTTATCGCCTGAACTCTTGACAAAAGCGAGCGTGATCGAAGTCACTTAAGTTGAAAGTTCATAAAGTTTATAGAGTTCGTAAAGTACTAGGAATAATTTAAGCAGTGAAGTCCCGCACCAAACTTGTTCTGGTGCTGGGACACTGTAGTTGAGGTTTCTTAGTTATTGACAAAGTTTACTCTAGCTGGTATAAATATACCGCGTCTATATCTGCCCTTTTGGGCCCGGGAGGTTTTGCTGTGCATGTCATCATGTATGTTGTTTCATTGATCTACGGGCTGCCGACGTTGGAAATAGTTGATGGCCGCCAGGTGCTGGTGATTAGTCCGGATGAGGCCGTGGAGGCCGACACCAGCCTGGCCCTGGCGCTCGACCAGGTTTTGCAGAGGCTGCGCGAGATGTTGTCTAGAGTTCGAGCCGACATCATCTTGATACACCTGCCGCGCGACCCAATGCTGGCTGCTGGCCTCGTTGGATCTGCCAGCGGATTGGCGACGCAGGGTCGCATCGAGTGGCCCAGTGTTCGCTTTGTTCTAGCTGATGATGCAGAGGATTATGGATTGGTCCTCAGCTCCATAGCGATGGCCGGATTTGCACCGAGCTGTGTTGTTAAGGACAAGGTGCAGGATCAGCAAGCTCTCGTACGGTTAATTCAGCGCTGGGCTTTAACCGGTGACTTGCCGACCATGCTGTAGGTCAGCACAACTACTCGTCCGCTAGCTTTGCCGCTAGCGGACTATTTTTATCTTTGGGGCTGGACAAAGTTTGTTGCGTCTGCTATAATTAAATCAGCAACTTAACAAAGTGCGCCAGGTAGTAGAAATTTGATAAGTCTTTTATTTTTCTATTGACGGTCTAAATTGATCACTTGGTTTGACTAGGGGTGAAGATTAATTCATTATCCGACTTGATCGGAAAATGATCAAATTTTCACTACCTGGGAGGGCAGAATGAATGAGAAAGAAATCGCCGCTCAAGAGATCCACGATGAGTCTAGGGTTAAGCGCAAGCCTGATCTTACGCTCGTACAAGCGATCACAATGAGCGTCGTTGCAATTTTGGCAGTTGCCGTTGGCACTGTCTATGGAACAATCCTCTTTTAAAAAATGTGGAGGGAGTTCTACAGAAAAAATCACCTATGAAAGGGTGATTTTTTTGTTATTTAGCAATGATCAGTTTTGCTTTTGTATTAATAATCTTCCTTGCCGATAACCTTTGAATATTTCCACAGGCCATCAAATATGTATCTAAATGACTGGGCCAAATCTGTATCTGTAATTTTATACCCAACTCCTCCATGGTCAGAGGAAATAAAGATAATTGTGTCATCGTGGATTGTAAATGTAGTTTTAAAAGGTAGTGTTGATTGTGCAATTCTCATTACTCGGTGAAATTTTGCGATTGCTTCTTCTCCCCCGTATTTATGTTTCGGCTCAGTTAGTGGTGAGCGCATGGTTCGAATAAAAACATTTGTTTTTAATGATTCTGTAATATATTTTTCAATAAATCCTTTACCTAAATAATTAGTAGTTTTTGGCGAGCCGACTAACCATTCAACCTTTTTATTTTTCGCTCTCAATGTGCTGAAAACAGCTCGCTTAATAGCGTAGTTCGTGGTTAAGATCTCGAAACTTTTATATTTTGTTTCTGGTTTATTTGGTTTTGGTGAAACCCATGTAGGAAGTTTTTTATATATGTAAAAAAATTTAGTGCCATTAATATTTTCTGATTTGATGAGCTCCATATCTACTAAACGATCAATAAAATTATACAAAGTTGTTCTTTTTAATCCAGAAGATTTTGATAACTGTAAAATAGTTGCTCGTTTTAAACGCGCTAAAGATTTAAGTGCTGTTATCTCTTTATTTGATAAATTGGTAATTATTTGTTCTGCCATCTGTCTATATTATAGACAAATTATATAAAATAATCAATATCAGCTTCATTTTTATTTTGAGGCTTTATATATTATTAATACAGTAATATAATGTTTTGTTGCGCCAAAAATTCAACAGGGAGTGATGACCCATGGTTACCGAACTTCATGTGGAGGCTAGAATGAAATATGGTAAAGCATATGGAGAAGCACACGTGGTTGAGACTAAAATAACTGTTGGAGCGCAGAGCTGGATTCAGCACGGAATTGTATTTGCTCCCTACCACAATATGCCTGTGCCAATGGGGTGGTCGCCAGAATACCGGGGGCACCTATACCATTATCCAACTGTAGACGCACAAGCCAGTCAAATTATGCTAGTGGTTAGGGAACTGAAAGATAAAAAGATTATTACAGAGGAATTGTATGAAAGGGCTCAAAAGTTCATTGACGCATGGTTGGGATACATCCCAGAGTATAACTGGATTTGGTCAGATGGGGGAGAAATGAGAATTAGGTATCATCGATTTGATGGTTCGCTTCTCATAGATCACAGCGATCTCAAACACTGTGACACGCATAAGTTCTAGATTAACGGCAATCCCGCATCGATGTTTGGTGCGGGATTTTTTTGTGGTGAAATGGTATTATCAAGGCATGGATCGAATAGATAAAATTTTGATGCCGGTGATGGTTAAGAAGG
Organism: Candidatus Berkelbacteria bacterium; assembly: GCA_037128645.1. GTDB lineage: Bacteria > Patescibacteriota > UBA1384 > XYA2-FULL-43-10 > CAINNR01 > CAINNR01. The sequence continues at coordinate 304 of JBAXWD010000081.1, read as the reverse complement.
GGCTCGGAGGGGCGGCTGTGGCGTCTCAGATTTGCTTTTTTGCCTCGGAATATGGCAAGGGTAGTTTTGAGGCAACATCGTTCTCCAAGGGCGTTCTAAAGCTTTCCTGCAAGGATTCAATTGATGCAGGGGAGGTGCAAATGATGAGTGAGGAGATTATCGCTCATGTAAACAAAAAAGTTGGAAAAACTATAGTTTCGAAAATAAGAATACAGAACACAAATTGATCTAAGTGTGATGGGGGTTGCTGGCCGTTCTCTTTTCAAGACCTTGGAAACACTTATGCTGTTTGCAAGGCTTGGAT
>JBAXWD010000080.1:0-3280 GCA_037128645.1 Candidatus Berkelbacteria bacterium | reverse complement strand
AAATAATTCATTATTGGGCCGAAGCACAAATCAAAAATGATAATCTAAAATTCCTTCAAACTGAAGACGAAATGTCAGCAGGCTTTGCCATGATTGGCGGTGTTTTAGCTGGGCAAAAAGCTTTTTCAGCCACAGCTGGACCAGGTAACGTATTAATGCAGGATGCTTTTAGTATGGCTGAAAGCTTGCGACTACCCACCGTCGCTTTTATTAATCAACGCGGCGGCCCGTCGACCGGTACGGTTATTTATTCCCAGCAAGAGCTAAATTTAACTTGTTTTGGTGGCAATGGCGAGGGCTTAAGAATTGTCTATTCGGCCTCATCGGTTCAGGAAATGTACGATTTTGCCATCAAAGCTTTCAATACGGCTTGGAAATACCGCTTCCCTACTTTTGTCTTATCAGATGGCTATTCAGCCAAGGCTTCGATGGAAATTGAAACTTACGAGCTAGCTGAAAAAAATATTGAGATTATTAAACCAGAAGCATATCTATTGGGTGATAATAAGAACGATTCAGTTAATTTAAGAAACTGTTACAATTTGGAAACCGAGCTTAACATGGTAGTTGAGGAAAGTAAAAAAGCCTTCGATAAAATTGCTTCAGATATAATTGAATTTGAGGACTATAAAACCTTAGATGCAGATATCGTGATTGTCGCTCATGGAATCGTCGGTGCCGCCGCTAAAATCGCAGTCGATAGTTTAAGAAAAGATGGTATCAAAGTCGGTCTATTCAGACCAATTACTCTGAGTCCGTTTCCAAAAAATGCCATTCGTAAAATACTCAAAAATAAATCCATGATTTTAGTCGCCGAATCGGCTTTGGGTCAACTTGAGAATTTATTAAAAGCAAATATTTACGGTTTGACAGTAGAAATAGAAACTTTGCAAAAAGCAGCTATGGGGATTGATGTTGAAGAAATTGTTAATCGCGTCAAGGAGGTCATGTGATAAATCCTGCATTTCCTAACTCATGGAAAAATGAATCAAAACCTCATAAATTTTGTCCTGGCTGCGGCCAAGCCCTTGCTTTGAAAGCTCTTGGCTATGCGATCGACGAACTCGATTTAGCTAAAAAAATGGTTTATGGTTGCGATATTGGTTGCTCACTTTTAACCTGGGATATGTTTAATGTCGATACGATCCAAACGCACCACGGACGAGTTATACCGACCATAGTCGGCTTTAAATTAGCCAGACCTGATTCGGTTTCCGTCGCCTTTTTAGGTGATGGTGGTGGTTACGCCATTGGCGCGCAACACTTAGTTAATGCGGCCATGCGTAACGATAAAATCACTGTTATCTTAATTAATAATGCTAATTATGCCATGACTGGCGGTCAACTTGCGCCAACCACCATGGTTGGTCAAGTGACCGATACTACACCAGATGGTCGCAAGGAAGAAATGTTTGGCAATCCTTTGCATGGACCAGAAATGATTGCGAAAATTGCTGCACCTGGAGCCTACATTGCAAGGACGACTAGTAATAATATGGATGATTGTAAAGCAAAAATTAAAAAAGCTTTGCAGAACCAGATCGACGGCAACGGCTTTAGCTTTGTGGAAATTTTAAGTATGTGCCCGGTTAATTGGAAAACCAATACTCAGGAATCACTCGATTTTATTGATAAAAAAATGGTCAATGTTTTCCCTTTAGGAGAAATTAGTCAAGAAGGAATGACGAATAACCAAATAACTAATCACTAATATTATGACCGAACTGCTTTATAAAGAATTATCATATAAATTAACAGGATTAATATATGAGATAGATAATTCTATCGGTTGCGGTCATAGTGAAAAAATATATGGTGATGCCTTAGAGCAATTATTAAAAAGAGAGAATATTATTTACGAAAGAGAAGTTTATTTTCCAATTATGCTTGAAGGTAAATTAATTAAGAAAGAGTTTTTCGATTTCTTGATTGATGATAAAATTATTGTTGAATTAAAAGTTTCCGATAAAAATTATAAAAATGTCTGTAGCCAGATTTTTACTTATCTAAAAAGTAGTGGCAAAAAACTTGGATTAGTTTTCCGAATTACGCATAGTGGTGTCCGCGTAAAAAGAATTCCAAATTATTATTAGTTATTCGTTATTTAGTCAATTAGTTATCCATTAATGAAAGGATTTTATCATGTTAAAAATATTACTCGCTGGTGAGGGTGGTCAAGGCGTGCAAACTGTGGCCGCCGTCCTAACAAAGGCCGCGCAAACATCAAAACTAAAAACTAGCTATATACCAAGTTTTGGGGTGGAACAACGCGGCGGCGTGAGTTTGGCTTATGTCCAGATAGCCGAGGAAAATATTGCCTATCCCCGCTTTGAGAAAGCTGATATAGTGGTAATATTTTGCGACCGTGCCATCGAAGTGGTGGAGAAATTTATCACAGACGATACCTTATTTATTTACGATAATTCAGCTATTCATACTAAGGCTTTAGATGACATCAAGGGAAAGATAAAGAAATCTTTGCCAATAGCGGCACAAAAACTGGCCCAAGAAAAATACTCGACCAAAGTTTTAAATATGATAATTTTGGGTGCGCTTTCGTCGCAGATCGATGATTTGGATGATAGTACGATTATAGATACTATCTTCGATTTACTAGCCACTAAAATTGCTAAAAAACCAGAACTTAAGGAATTGAATTTGAACGCTTTTGATGAAGGTGTAAATTCGGTTAAAGATATCGATATCAATAATATTGAAATAACTGGTAAGGCCCAAGAAGAAATTGTTAAAGAATTTTCCGACGACAAAAAAACTTGGACTCGTTTTCCCGAGTATTGCAAGGGTTGTGCCCTTTGTATCGTTCGTTGCCCGGTCAAAGCGCTCAGGTTTTCCAAAGAAGTCGGCTTTCTAGGTAATCCCATCCCCGAAGTTGATATCAATACCTGTATCGCTTGCGGTATTTGTGAAAAAACCTGTCCTGATGGCGCTGTGAAAATTGAAAAGAAACAGTAGAATATCAAAACAGACTGGAGAACAAATGGATCCAATTAAAGAACTAAATAACGAACACTTAAAAATTTCCAAAATTCTAGATATTTTAGAGATCATGGTTCAGAAAATGGAAAAGAACATTTATATTCCTAAAGCCGATATGGAGGATATTTTATACTTTTCTCGTCTTTTTACCGATAAACTCCATCATACCAAAGAGGAAGACGGACTTTTTGCCGAAATGTTTCAAGCTGGTTACTCCAAAGAAAAAGGTCCAGTGGCAATGATGCTTCTAGAACACTACTCTGGCCACCACTGCGTTCGAAAC
>JBAXWD010000008.1:0-14076 GCA_037128645.1 Candidatus Berkelbacteria bacterium | reverse complement strand
GATAAATTCCAGCGATATACAAGAGTACTACAATAATTGAGTCAATTCCCAACCGCAAATAGCGGTTTTTTGGTCTAACCAAAAAGGAAATAACGTAAACTGCGGTTAGAACGATCCCCAAAAAAGCAAAAAGCTGGTCGACCGGTGATGCGTCAGAGATAACTGATCGGCCGAGAATTAAATCAGCAACAATGAAAAGCGCCGGCATCATAATATTGCCACCGAAAATATCGGAAATAGCCAGTTGATTGTCGCCAATAAATATTGATTCGAGTCCAGTGGAAATTTCCGGCAAAGCTGAAACCAGCGACATAAATGTGGCAGCAAAGATTCCGGCGCCGATACCGAAATGGGCCGCAATTGAGGTTCCGGAACGCTCAAGAAAAACACCAGCAATGAGTGTGGCTATGGACGCGATAATGAAAATAACAATAACATAAGCCGTGGATTTCGAAGCATAGAACTTATGGTTTTCCACCGCTCGCCTCTCGTGGTGCATTCTCCCCGGCTGGGCGTCATCCAAAGTAGTGTAGAGCGATTTATATTTTCTAGCCTTATCAATTAAGAATAAACTGGTAAGCCAAAACAAAAACATGACGATTGAAAGCGGATTCATGTGAAAAACACTGGCAGATGCCGGAACTTTCATCGCTAAAATTGCCAAGGCCGTAATTCCAATTACCGACAATCCTTCCAGTGATAATATTTTCGCCCCAGCATGATACGATAACGGTCGCTTGCCCTTAATGGCAAAATCAAAAAAGATAATGACAACTGTTTGAATTGCAATGCCACCGACAAGATTACCAATGATAACTTCCGTTTGGCCAGCAATGGCGGCAGAGATTAAAATCGCGATCTCGGGCAACGTGCCTGTAATACCAAGAAGAATCATCCCGCCAAGCGCCTCGCCCAATCTGAAACGAGTATCAATTGAGTCTGTTGTTTTGGCCAAAACAACCCCGGCAAACCAAATAACTGCTGCTGAGGCCAAAAATAGTAAAATTAACCAAATTATCGGAGATCCATCCATAAAATCCTATGGATTATTTTTTTTCAATCTTTTCTTCCTGAGACAGAATTTCCTTTTCTCTCTGGAGAATCTCATCTTCTTCTTTCATTACCCGAGTAACATCGTCTTCAATATGTTCAATTCTATGTTTTAAAAAGCCTTCAATAATTAAACCAAGACTAAACAAAATCGCAGGAATACTGACAAGGGCATAGACGGCAGTAAAAATTCGAGAAATCGGTTTAGTTGGTGCTAAATCACCAAAACCAACAGTGACAACAGTCATGGTAGTAAAATAAAATGAATTAGTCCAAGTGAGTTCTTCGTAAAAGTGATAAAAAACGGTTCCGACGAGCAAAATGAATAAAACCACTCCAACTGCAATGTAAATTTCTAAATTTGCTTTTTTCTTTTTCATACATTCATTATATCATTTGCTATAATTAAGGGAAGGTAAAAAAAGGAGGAAATATGGTCCATTCAGGTGAACTTTCGCGAAAAAGTACAGGAAATCGATTATCAGATATGATTTTGGGTGGACAAGATGGCCTGGTTAATGTTCTTGGTGTTATACTCGGCGTTGCGGGTGCATCCAATGACCCGAAAATTGTTATTGCCGGTGGCCTAGCAGCAACTTTTGCTGAAAGCATCTCAATGGCGGCGGTGGCACTAACTTCAATGATGGCAGAGCGCGATCATTATTATTCAGAACTGGAACGTGAACACCGAGAATTAAAAACACTGCCCAAAAAAGAAGAGCAAGAGATTCGCGACGTTTACAGAAAGAAAGGATTTGATGGCCAACTGCTAGAAGATATCGTTAAACACATTATTTCTTCTGATCAGCTCTGGATTGATCAAATGATGAAAGAAGAGTTGGAGCTAAAGGAAATTAAGCAAAAGGAAATTTATACTTCGAGTTTTGTCGTTGGCTTGTCGGCCCTTATTGGCTCTTTCGTCCCATTAACGCCATTCTTTTTTGCGCCAATTCACACAGCAATTTGGATCTCACTCGGAATCTCTGTCGTTGTTCTTTTGGCCGTTGGATTCTACAAAGCAAAAATGACCATTGGATCCCCGATGAAAAGTGCTATTCAGTTAGCTGCTATCGGCATGACCGCCGCCCTGGCCGGCTATTTCATTGGCCGAATTTTTGGCTAAAAAAACGGGCAACCCAGCAGGTTACCCAAGCAATTGCGCGACGCCACCATGGCAATGATGTCGGGATAATTCCAGCATCTTGTAATGCTCGCCGGACTGCTGCCGGCGTCGTTGCCATCGATCCGACAGGAATACCTGCCATATAGAATCTGCGGGATGTAGCAGCGCAACAAACCGCCAGTCCCGAAATCATCTGCTCAGCTTCCTCCGTCGTCATCGTCCTGCGAAACCAGGTACCTGACATTTTCATTCTCCCTTTTTTGTCTGGATCTTACCTAGAGAATATCACAATTACTGCAATCAAAAAAGAGTCACAATGAATTTGTGGCTCTTTTTAATATTTCAAATTAATTACTAACCCGAAACTGCGAACTGGGCGTTGTAGAGTGAAGCGTAGAAACCTTTTTTCTTTAGCAACTCCTTGTGGGTTCCCTGCTCAACAATGTTTCCGTCGTTCATAACTAAAATTAGATCAGCTTCACGGATAGTAGAAAGTCGGTGGGCAATGACGAAACTGGTTTTGCCTTTCATTAAGTTCTCCATCGCCTTCTGAATCAAAAGCTCAGTTCTGGTGTCAACTGATGATGTCGCTTCGTCCAAAATCAACATTGGCGTTTTTGCTAACATTGCCCTAGCAATAGTAAGCAATTGTTTTTCGCCTTGTGAAATGTTGTCGGCCTCTTCATTAAGCTGCAATTTATAACCTTCCGGTAGTGCATGAATAAAGTGATCAGCATGTGCAGCTTTTGCGGCAGCAACTACCTCGGCGTCAGACGCACCCGGTTTGGCATAGGCAATATTATCATGAATTGTACCATTAAACAGCCAGGTGTCTTGCAACACCATGCCGAAAAGTTTGCGAACTTGAGCACGTTTCATTCTTTTCGTGTCGACGCCATCAATTAAAATTCTACCCTTGTTTGTCTCATAGAAACGCATTAAAAGGTTTACCATAGTAGTTTTACCAGCGCCGGTTGGCCCAACAATAGCAATTTTCTGTCCAGGTTTAATGTTAGCGGAAAAATTGTGAATGATTTCTTTTTCCGGATCGTAACCGAATACCACTTTTTCAAACTCAACGCCACCGGCAACTTTTTCTAATTCTACTGCGTCGACCAAATCAGCGGCCTGCTCTTCTTCGTCCAAAAATTCGAAAACCCGCTCAGCAGCAGCTGCCGTTGACTGCATAACATTAGCAGTATTGGCGGTCTGGACAACTGGTTGGTTGAATTGATTGACATATTGGATGAATGCTTGAATATCACCAATTTGAATCCGACCCTTAATTGCTAGCCAGCCGCCAAGAACTGATACACCAACAAAACTTAAATTGCCAATGAAGGTCATAATTGGCATCATAAGGCCTGACAAGAATTGAGACTTCCAGGCCGAACCGTACAACTTGGAATTAATTTTTTTGAATTTTGATACCGATTGTTGCTCCCCGTTGAAAACTCGCATCACATTATGACCGGCATACATTTCTTCAACATGGCCGTTAAGTGAGCCAAGTTGGTCTTGCTGCTCTTTGAAAAAGTGTTGAGATTTTTTGATAATTGCACCAATCAACACAAAACTTAACGGCAAAAGTACAATTGATACCAGAGTCATTTGCCAGCTAATGGAAAACATCATAATCAATATGCCGATAATTAATGTGATCGAAGTCACAATTTGAGTCAAGCTTTGATTCAAAGTTTGGCTAACAGTATCAACGTCATTGGTGACACGAGACAGTACTTCACCAAAAGTTCTAGTATCAAAATAGCGCAAAGGCAGACGATTAATTTTTTCAGATATGTCACGACGCAAGCGGTATGTTACCTTTTGCGACACACCAGTCATAATCCAACCTTGAAAATAGGCGAAAATAGCGGAAAGCAAGTAAAGGATTAGGAGTTTAATAGCGAAAGTTTTGAGTTTATCAAAATTTATTGTAGGCCTAGTAGTAATATCCAAATCTTTAATCCGAGCAATTTTGTCGGCTGGTAGTTTCGATGTCATAGATGACGGCAACTGCGATAAAAGCTGGTTTAGAGTTGTGCCGGCTGGGATAGTAACACCCTTGGGAATATACGAAGTTACTGAGTCGTAGGCCTTAATATTTATGTAGTCAGAAACAACTTGATTGGTCATATTGCCCAAAATCTTTGGGCTCAAAATAGCGAAAATAGTTGAAACAATAGCAAAAGCGAAAACAAAAATTATCGCCAGCCAAAATGGTCGCAAATAAGCTACCAGCTTTTTCATCGTTGCCCAAAAATTCTTCGGCTTTTCAACCAAACCCATACCGGCTCGGCCTGGACCACCCATTGGTCCGCCAGCACCCGGCTTTGGTGCAACTTTTATATTTGCTGTTGTATTTTTATCTTCACTCATGACACACCTTTCGCCACTGAACTTTCATGTTGAACAATTTTAGCCTTTTCAGCATCGACATCAATTTGATATTTGGCCAATTCTTCTTCGGATAATTGAGAAAGGGCAATCTCTCGATAAACATCGCAAGACTTCATCAACTCAGCGTGATTTCCAATGCCAGCAATGTTTCCTTCTTCCAAAACAACGATCTTCTCAGCTGAGAGAATAGTTGAAATTCGCTGAGCAACAATCAGAACAGTCTTATTTTTAGTTTCCGATTTTAAAGCCTTGCGCAAAGCAGCGTCGGTTTTAAAATCCAGAGCGGAAAAACTGTCATCAAAAATATAAATTTCCGGCTTTCGTGCCAGTGCTCTAGCAATTGACAGGCGCTGTTTTTGGCCGCCAGAAACATTGGCGCCCCCTTGAGCAATTTCATGATGATATTTCTCTGGCAAATTTTTGATAAACTCCTCGGCCTGAGAAGTTCTTGCAGTTTTCTCAACTTCCGCTTCAGTGGCCTTCAGTGCACCATATTTAATATTTGATTCAATGGTTCCGGAAAAAAGTACCGGTTTTTGCGGTACATAACCAATTTTTGAATACAAATCCTCTAATTTCATTAGGCGGACATCAACTCCGTCGACTAAAACCTCCCCATCAGTTACATCGTAAAAACGCGGGATTAAATTAATTAGAGTTGTTTTCCCAGAACCAGTAGAGCCAATGAAGGCCGTAGTTTCGCCGGAGTTGGCAGTAAAATTAATATCACAAAGCACCGGCGTATCGGCTGTTGGATATTGGAAAGAGACATTCTTGAACTGGACTACTCCACCTTTTTTGGCTCTGATATTTTCTGACTGCTTCGGATCTTTTATTACCGGATCAGTCTCGATTACTTCCGATACTCGCCCAGCAGAAACCGACGCTCGCGGAACCATAATAAAGATAATGGAAATCATCAGAAACGACATAATTACTTGCATTGCGTACTGCATGAAAGCAATCATATTGCCAACTTCTAAGCTGCCGTTGCCTATAAGTTTTGCGCCAACCCATACAATTGCGATAGCGGTTAAATTAAATACCACCATCATTACCGGCTGCATCACCACCATTAAACGATTAACGAATAAGTTTGCTGCAGTTAGTTCAACATTGGCAGTCTCAAATTTCCCTTGCTCTAATTTTTCATTGTTAAAAGCACGTATAACTCGCAAGCCGGTCAAGTTTTCTCGAGTCACCAAGTTTAACTTGTCGACAAGTTTTTGCAGTATTTTAAACTTTGGCAGAGCAATGGCAAACATTGCAATAATGACACATAGTAAAACTGCTACCGCAAGCGCTATAATCCATGACAATGATGGCGCAAGTGCATATGCTTTATATACAGCCCAAACTGCAGTAATTGGCGCCATTAAAACCATTCGAAGAATAAGCACCAACACCATTTGGATCTGCTGGATGTCATTTGTTGAGCGTGTTATAAGGGACGCTGTTGAAAATTTGTTAAATTCAACTAAGGAAAAACTCTCTACCTGAGAAAATATTTTATTTCGAATATCCCTGGAAAAACCGGTGCCAATTCTGGCGGCTAAATAACCAACTACAACAGTACATGCGGCGGCACCCAAAGCAAGCAAGAGCATAATGAGGCCATAATGATAGACTGACGAAGTATTCTGATTAACAATTCCTTCATTGATAATTTTTGCCATGTAATCTGGCAGCTGCAAGTTTAGCGCAACCATAGCAAAAACAAGCACCACTAGCGCGGTGAGCATCAGCCAATAAGGTTTTAGATATTTGAGAAGTTTAAGCATTATTTTTATTATCCCCTAAAAACTTCGGAAAGTCAGCGATTTTCTTAACAATGCGAATTAGATCTTTTGTATCTGACTCGCCCAAAAAATCCGTTAAAAGCCCGAGTTTGCTAGCAAAGACCTTTTCAAGCTTTTTGACCTGTCCTTTGCCCTTGGCCGACAAAGAAATATAAACAACTCGACGATCGGTCTCGTCGGTCACTCTTTTAATTAAACCTTCCAATTCCAAAGTATTAATTTTATGTGTTACCGCCGGCAAAGTAATCCCTAACTTATTAGCGACCTCGGAGGTGGTAACCGGCTGGCCATTGTTTAGTTGGGAAATCATAAAAAGCATCATCCTGTCAGAATCTCTCAGACTCTTGTGATGATGATCGTGATGATGATTTGACAAGCCGCTTCGGCGCAATTGCCCAATAACGTTTTGTAGCTCCAAAGCTAACTCTTTTTTTGATTGCATATACTTTATCTCGTAAATAGTTTACAAAGTAAAGTATATTTTATAGTACGAAATTTGTCAATAGTCCCGACAATCTATTGGGCGCCGAGAGAATCCAATAGCACCACTGGGTCAGTCCAGTCGGCCAAATCGGATTTGCTGGCAACATAACCGCCAACAACAATAGAGGTTCCCTTATGCAAGCCAAAATGTAAATGTTTACGAACATCGCCGTTTGAAGTCGAGCAAGCAGCGCCTAAACTAGCCAAAGTTTCGCCGACGGTAACCGTGTCCCCACTTTTAACTTTGGCGGTAGACAAATCAATGTGGCCGTAGTATGCGGTGTAATCAGCACCACCCAGATTATATCCGACGACAATTAATCCGCCATAACCCGTAACTGCTGATATTTGCCGGACCGTACCAGCGGCGATGGCAAACACCGGCACATTTTGGTTGGCTTCAGCAGCAGTCGTTTCCAGGTCAATTGCTGTGTGATAGCCAGCATAGTAAGTGGCGCTGGGGCAAACTTTGCGGTCAGGATTATCAGACCCACCAGATGGATAGTACGTACCGAATAAATTTGTTGTTGCTCTACTGGCAAAATTGGTTATCGGATACACATAAGTTGGTACTGGTGCAACAATTGAGGTTGGAGTTGGCGTCACCGGAACCGAAGGGTTTGATTGAATAAATGCCGCATCAACCGCCGCTTGATCACTGACAGTCTTCTTATTTTTGTAATATCTCCAAGTCAAAAATCCGCCAGTAAGCACGGCGACAATTAGTACCGAGATGATGATCCAGAAATACTTTTTCATCGAAAGACTATTTCAAATAGTTATGTAAGTTTTCCGAAGATTCGGATTTCTTTAGTTTCTGCAAAGATTTGGCTTCAATTTGGCGAATTCGTTCGCGAGTAACGCCGAATTCTTTACCAACTTCTTCCAGTGTATGAGTACGGCCTGTTTCCAAACCAAAACGCATTTTCAAAACTTTTTGTTCACGTGGTGACAGGACCTCCAAAAATCGATTAACGTCGCCTTTCAAAAGTTGATAAATGGCATTTTCTTCTGGCGACAGATTTTTATCGTCCTCAATAAAGTCCCCGAGCTTTGAGTCACTTTCTTCACCTACCGGAGACTCTAGGGAAACCGTTTCCTGAGAAATTTTTATAATGTGCTCAACTTTATCAACCTCAATTCCCATTTCATGAGCAATTTCTTCTGGTGATGGTTCACGACCCAAGTCCTGAACCAATTGACGTTGCACACGAATAAGTTTGTTGATGGTTTCAATCATGTGAACCGGAATTCGAATAGTACGAGCCTGATCGGCAATGGCACGAGTAATTGCTTGGCGAATCCACCAAGTAGCATATGTCGAAAACTTGTAGCCTTTTTTGTAATCAAATTTTTCCACTGCCCGCATCAACCCCGTATTGCCTTCTTGAATCGCGTCCAAAAGTGAGAGTCCGCGGCCAATATATTTTTTCGCAATAGAAACAACAAGACGCAAGTTGGCTTCAGCCAAACGTCGCTTGGCCAACTGATCACCTTTTTCAATTCGCTTCGCCAGTCGAACTTCTTCTTCAGTGTTTAGAAGCGGAATTCGGCCAATTTCTCGCAGATACATTCGAACCGAATCATCGGAAATTGACTCCAAGCCTTCCATAATATCATCGCCGCCACGGGTTTTATCAATAATATTGCCAAGAATAGAGGTTTTTTGCTCCTCTTGAATATCAATTCCGTGCTCAATTAAATAATCAAAAACTTCGTCCAGGGTGCCAACATCAGTTTCTGCCTCTGGAAAAACCTGCAAGAGTTCATTTATCATTACAAAACCGTGAGCTTTACCCTTATCAATCAAACGATTGATTTCAGAGGAGAAAGGCAATGGCTCTTCTTTGATATATTTGACAACTTTTTTTGCCATAGTAAAAACTCCCTCTTATTATTTGTCTTCGCTAACTATAGCAGATTGGAGCGACTTCATCAACTCCTTAATTTTCTCTCTGTCACCTGCGGCCTCCGCTTCAGCAATTCGCTGGGCAAAGTCAGCCTTGGTGTGCTCTTTCTTTTTCTCAAAATAAGTTTTCATCAATGAATCAAACTCCTTACCGAGAATGTCTTCTTCGTCCAAATCAAGCTCTTTGGTTGCTTCAAAAGAATATAAATCGAGCTTAGATTTCACCTCAACTGCCAGCTTTTGCAAATCAGCACCAGATTTAACTTGCTCGAAAAATGATTTAACTGCCTCATCTTGAAACTTTAAGTCAAAAAAATTACTTGGAATTTTGTCAACTAACTTTTTGTCCTGCCAGACCAGCCCAGCCACACGCTGCTCATAAGTTAATCCATGCGATGGCTGATTGGATGTTAGTTTTTCCTCCGAATCTTTGGTTTTATCCAACTGCCCAGTAATTGCCGACTCCGACATAGCCAATTTTTTGGCTAAATATTTCGTATAATGTTCCTTTTCAATATCATTTGAAATAATTTTAATCACCGGCAATATTTCCTTGGAAATGGTTTTTTTGGCTGCTACGTCAGATATTCCCAAATCCAAAACCATTGTATCAATCCAGTGCTCAAGCGCTGGCTTAGCAGACTTGAGGGCAACTTCAAAATTTTTCGGATCAGACTTTATAGCTTCATCCGGATCTTTGAAACCTAGCAACGATAATACTTTAGCGTTAATATCTGCCTGCATTGCCATGGTAATTGCTCGTTTCAAAGCGGTTTTTCCAGCTATGTCGGAATCAAAGGAGAAAATAATATTTGGGCTGTAGCGAGCCAGAATTTTCAGCTGGTCAGCAGTCAGCGCCGTGCCGGAAACCGCTACCACATTTTTAAATCCTGCTTGGTGGCAAGCAATCACGTCCATTTGGCCCTCAACCAAGAGAGCACAATTTTGCGCTCGAATGTCAATTCTGGCACGATCCAGTGCGTAAATAGTTTTGCCTTTAATATAAATTGGTGATTCAGACGAGTTAACGTATTTCGCTGCCTTTGGGTCATCCTCTAAAACTCGGCCGGTAAATGCCACAACTTGGCCTGAGATGTTAGAGATTGGGAACATTATTCTTCCACGAAAACGGTCCCAATACTTTCCCTGCTCGCCCAAAACCAAAAGGCCTGCTTTAAATATTTCCTTTTCGTTAAAACCTTTCGCCGCCAAAAACTTAATTAATAGGTCCCAAGATTTCGGCGCGTAGCCAATTCTCCAGTCCAGTATTGTTCTTTCATAAATGCCCCGAGCCCGGAGGTATTTACGAGCATGGTCGGCTTTTGGGTGATCAACTAAAATTTTGTGATACAGTTTTGCGGCCAAATCGTTAATATCATAAATCTTTGATTTTTCCGTTGGCGCCACCTCTTTGCCGCCATAAGTTAGCCCACTTTTTTGTTTTAATTCAACTCCAGCTTTGCCGGCCAACAGTTTTAACGAGTCATAGAAATCCATGCCTTCAATTTCTTCAATAAATGTAAAAACGTCACCACCTTTTCCACAACCAAAACATTTAAAAGTTTGACGCTCGGCCGATACCATGAAGGACGGCGTTTTTTCGTTGTGAAATGGGCAATTCCCCTTATAATTAACACCAGCTTTCTTCAATGTTAAATAACCGCTGATGAGTTCAACGATATCAATTTTATTCTTAATTTCTTCGACTTCGTTCATTAGCTTTACTATATCATGAGCGTCAAGTCAAAAAAATACTGGCAGGGACGACTTGGCCTGCCAGCTGGGAACAGTAAAACTGAGACGCCCTTAAGCTGCAATGCTCGAGCGTTGGAGTATCCGGCTGCAATGCCGAAGCGCAAGATTCACGTCTTCAACATCGCCGCTCGGCTCATAGAAGACCAGCAATTCCACTGAAGCGCTTCCGTCGCAGTGATATACGACTTCCGGCTCGTCATTGTCAGCCACACAGAGACCGTGACGCGCAAGAAAGCGGGCAATCAGCCCTTCGGCCTGCAAAACCCGACTGCGGGCCACAGTGTAAGACAATTCGCTCTGGCCAGAGATCAGGGCCGAGAAGAGTATCACGGCTCCTGCTGGCAGAAACAGCGGAATAAAAATCACACCATCGAACGAGCTCATACCACGAATCGTCTTGGCTTTCACTGCTGCACCTCCTCGAAATCTGCGCCCTAAACTAAAAATAGTCCAATAATTTTGGACTGTCAAATCGATTTGGAAGCTTGGGATTTATTTTTATTCGTAATTTGGCAAGAGAAGCGCCAGCGAATAAAAAACGGCTCACCAACTTCGGCAAACCGCTTACTCTTTTTTCTTCTGATGCACCCCGCCATCACCGCTCAGGTGACGGAGCTGGCACCTCATTGCTGAAACAGCTCTGAATGCTAGAGGTCAAGCAGCCCATCGCCGGATCCAGTTCGCCTGCTTCGCCGCGATTCCATCGTGGCAGCGGCAAGTTGATCATCCGCTTGACCACCGCGCCATCCCGAAAGATCAGAACATTGCGGTCACCGCGAACACGGTGCGAACCGACTCGCTCGGGCGTGTTACCAAGGCTGACCCAAGCAACATCAACTGCCATCTGCTCCGCGGCAAGATGGCTAACCAACATCTTCATCACCTCGTCCATACCGGTGTCGTGTGATTTCTTCGAAAACACGATGCAGTCCGGATGGTCGGCAACAAATTTGCCGAGATCACCGACTTCCGCTATTCTACATTCTGCGCTCAGCTTCATCACCCCTTTGCCGCGGAAACCGCGGCGTCAACTGCCGGCTGACCGGCAACCGCGTAAGAGATCACCGCGGCAGTGATCACTCCAGCGACGACGAACAACAACAACCAGCCCAAGTAACGCAGCATCATCACACCCCTTCTATTCGATTTTGAAAGTCGCGATGCCCGAGCCGTCATCAAACGGGAATCTTCGTAACACCTGGCGGCCAAGCCAACTAAGGCAGAATATAGTCAGCACCACGATCGGGATACCTGGCATGTAAGCAGACACCCCGGCAACCAGCTCGCTAATCGACGAGGCCAAACCTACCACGCTGACGGCCAGCCCAAGCCCGACGAGAAACGAGCTGACCAGCAGCAACCACCAAACTACAGTGGCTGCTTTCCGCCTGCGTTCCACTTCGCCACCTCGCGGTGCCCAAGGCACCGCATTGATCCATGCCGCGGAGGCTAACAACAGAATGTACAATCCGAACAGAGCCTCAAGCACCTTAATCATTACGGCACCTCTACTAGAGTGTAGGCCAGTTAATAACTGGCCACTTCGGGCTCAGCCACCAGTCGCAGAAGCTGTTGAAGCCTTCCGGATCGAATGCGACCCAGAACAGAACCGCAAACACTGCAACTACAGCTAGCGCCAACCACCAACCGACAAGCGACTTCGGCCTGATATCACTATCATCAGTGTGAGCCATCTTGGCTCACCCCCTTTCCCTGCCGAAATCATACTCAATTTATGCTCAAAAGTCAACGAAAATGAATAAAAAAACGGAGCGCCGGGAAGGCGTCTCCAGGTACTCCGCGCATGGCGAGGGAAAGCCATGCTACACGCTCTTCGCTTCGGCACCCTGGCATAACACTCAGGGCACGTTGCTAGGCAGCAAGAAAACTATATATCAAAAACCAATTTTAGTCAATAAAAAAAGGGCGTCGTGTTGACCGCCCCTGCGCCCTCCCCTCCGGTGTTACTCGTCAGACAAACTGCCCGGCGATGACATCTTGGCCGGCTTGTCGGCCTTGCGCTTGCGACGATTGTAATTCGCCAAGTAGCGATAGCGCCAATCCTCAATCTCGCGGAACCAGGTGTGGATGCCGTGCTCCTTGAGATGGTCCATCATCTCAACCACATCGTCAGGCTGGTTGGCTTCGATCGAGCCACACTCATTAACGAACAGCATCGAGGCCTCCGCCAACGACTGACCAGAACAGGGGTTGATCACAGGCTGACGCAGGCTGAAGACTGCCCAGTCCTTGCCATACTTGATGATGCCGACAGTCGTCGTCGGCGTCTTGCTGCAGGCGAAGTACTCAATGGCTGACTCACCATCAAGCAATTCGCGATTGAAGCGAGCAATCCCGCGACCGATCAAGGTCGGGATTAGGCTAATCCGCCGTGCCGTTATCCCACATCCACTGGTGAAAATCTCCTCCCGTATGCTCCAGGGTTCAATGGCCGCCTCGACCAGCCATTTCAAGTCACGGAAATCGGGCTCCATGTCAAATTCGAACTGGTTGCCTACGACCGAGTGGCCGCTGACATCGCAGATGATCTGCAGCTTACCGCGCTCAAAACGCAGTTCCTGCAGTTCCGGGATCGAGTTTGCCATCCCCTGGCTGCTCAAGAATTGCTGACGATGGCGGACCTGGTATTCACACCATAGCGCCGCCAACTGAAACAACCATGAGACAACTGCTTCTCGGTCGCCTTGATGAAGCCCGCAGGCGAAGCCACCGTCCATCCAACGCAAGCAACGGCTTCCGCGTCCACGATCTTGACGGTCAGACCTTTTGCTCATCGGAATACCTCCGCAAGTTGTGAAGTACTAAAAAGAGTATATCAAAAAATCGGAAGCATTATGCTTCCGATTTTTTGAATTATATTAGAACCTCTTCTTATCCCTTTTCATCACCTTAGCCAAAGACTTTTCTGCAGCTTTATCGAGATCGATATTATTTGCATTACCAAAACACATAAGTGTATATAGTATGTCACCAAGCTCGAGCTCTAGTTCCTGCTCAGCTTCCTCAGATTTCTTTTTCTTCGGCCCCCAAATATGATTGATCAACCGAGCAAACTCCCCGGTTTCTTCCATTAGCCGGACCGTCATTTCGTGCTGCGTCCAATACGGCCAGCCCTGTTTTTGCATAAACTTGTCGAGTTCTTTTTGTTGTTTGTTCATAATTCTCCTAAAAATTTATTTAGCCCTTTAAAATTTTTATAAATATGGCCTCTGCCGCCTTTTTTTCTGAATAATTTGATCGTCCGAGCTGAATCATCAATCAACAAACTATCTTGAATGTCCTCACCCAACTCTTCCATTACAATATCGAAAAGTTTACCGTCTTCATCATCTTTATTCAACTTATAATCTGCCGAATTAACAATTAAATCAAATTTTTTATTTAATTTATGGTTGCCAACCGTAATATCCGAAAAAACATCCATGTTGCCGGTGACAATCGCAACTTTAGCGCCTGATTTTTTGAATGACAAAGCTAAATCCAACAAATGTTGATCCAGTCGCATTTGTCGGACGCTTTCTTCGTATAATGTAACC
>JBAXWD010000079.1:0-3281 GCA_037128645.1 Candidatus Berkelbacteria bacterium | reverse complement strand
TGGTTTACCGCTCGGGGCAATGATCACTCTTGGAAGTAATTCGCCACAGTTTGAGCCATGTTTTGGCCGCAGCAGTAATGGAAATGTTTCCAGAAGCGAAGTTAGGAATTGGTCCAGCGATCGACAATGGTTTTTACTATGATTTTGATTTACCACGAACCTTAATTCCCGAAGATTTGCCACTTCTGGAAGAGAAAATGCGGGAAATTATTGCAAGAGACGAAAAGTTTGTCCGAGTCGAAATTGCTGGGGATGAGGCAATTAAGCAGCTAGCTAGCCAGCATTACAAACATGAGTTGATAAAAGAGCTGGGCGATGAAAAAATTTCCATTTACCAAACCGGTGACTTTGTGGATTTATGCAAGGGCCCGCACGTTGATAGCACGGCTGATTTGAAACCTGCTGGCTGGAAACTGGATAAAATTGCAGGCGCTTATTGGAAAGGCTCGGAGAAAAATAAAATGCTCCAGCGGATTTATGCTCTGGCTTTTGAAAGCCAGGATAAATTAGCCGAATTCTTGAAAAACCGCGAGGAAGCCGAAAAGCGCGATCACCGAAAAATTGGTCAGGAACTTGATTTGTTTTCTTTCCACCCAGAGGGACCGGGATTTCCATTTTGGCATCCAAAAGGCATGGTACTTTGGAATAATCTCTTGGATTGGTGGCGGGAGGAGCACTATGCTGCCGGCTACCAGGAAATCAAAACTCCAATAATTCTGGCCCGTGAACTTTGGGAACAATCCGGTCATTGGGATCATTACAAAGACAATATGTACTTCACCAAAATTGATGAGCGTGATTTTGCGGTTAAGCCAATGAACTGCCCTGGGTCAATTCTTTATTACAAAGAAAAAATGCACTCATACAAAGAGCTGCCGATGCGTTTGGCCGAGGTTGGATTGGTCCATCGTCATGAAATGGCCGGAGTTTTGCATGGTCTAATGCGAGTCCGATCCTTTCATCAAGATGATGCCCACATGTACTGCATGCCACAGCAAATTGAAGATGAAGTAAATGGCGTCATTA
Source organism: Candidatus Berkelbacteria bacterium (assembly GCA_037128645.1). Lineage (GTDB taxonomy): Bacteria > Patescibacteriota > UBA1384 > XYA2-FULL-43-10 > CAINNR01 > CAINNR01. The sequence continues at coordinate 2,255 of JBAXWD010000079.1, read as the reverse complement.
ACCTAATCGACAAAATGTATTCAAGACTTGGGCTAAAATATCATCTGGAACTTTCAACCAGACCACTTGAAGGCTCAATCGGTTCCGACGAGGTTTGGGAAAAAGCCGAGCTAGCCTTGAAATCGGTTTTGGAGAATAGAAAAGCTGATTTTAAATTGAACGAAGGTGATGGCGCATTTTATGGGCCAAAAATTGACTTCCACATTGAAGACGCAATTGGCAGAACTTGGCAAACCGCAACAATTCAGTTGGATTTTTCAATGCCGGAACGTTTCGGTCTTAAGTATATCGATGACAACAGCGAAGAGCAACAACCAGTGATGATCCACCGAGTAGTTTTTGGTGCAGTTGAGAGGTTTATTGGAATTTTGCTCGAACACACAGCTGGAGTGTTGCCAATTTGGCTGGCGCCAGTTCAAGCAGTTATTCTGCCAATTTCCGATAAACACAGCTCTTACGCGAACGAAATAACTGAAGAACTAAAGAACGAAGGAATACGGGCAGAAGTTGATGAAAGGTCTGAAAGTGTTGGTCGAAAAATCCGCGACAACGAAATGCAAAAAATCCCCTACATGTTAATTGTTGGTGACAAAGAAATTGAAGCGAAAAAAGTCGCCGTCCGAAAATACGGCGAAGGAGATTTAGGGCTAAAAGACGTGAGTGAAATAATTAAAGATATAAAATCCGAAAAATGACAACTTCAAAAGGCTCAGATCCGAGACCAAAAATTATCCAAGAGACCGGTTTTGAATTTGATTGGGATGATAAGAAAGTTTGGGAACTGCCAATTGAAGCAGAGGAGATGCCAATAAAAGAATTCCTTTGGCACCTCGACATTCCTGTTTGGGAAACAGAAGGAACAGACGATTGGAACTTAACCCCAAGAGAAGCGCTGGAAAATCCTGAACGCGAACCTCACCACATACAGAAAATTGAGAGCTCGGATTTAAAATATCCAATCGATGTAATGTGGAATAAGGGTAAGTGGACCTTACTTGATGGTTACCATCGGTTAGCTCGCGCATATCAGCCTGGAGACAAAACTATTCGAATCAGAAAAATCCCAAGAGAATTCATCCCCGAGATCACAGTTAAATTATGGAAAGATTATAAAAAAGGAGACGAATGAGAGGTGTATTAATTGGCGCGTTGATTGGACTGTTGATCGGGGTAATGTTTATTCTCTTTTCATCACTGTATTCAAGTTACGCCGCGACCAATGAAGTTGCAGCAGCCCTGACAGCAATTCTACTCTGGGTAATTTTCGGTGGAATTGTGGCAATTATTCTAGAACTTAGTTTTAAGAAAAGATAAAAAAAGTGGCCCGCATCATACGAAGATGACGCGGGGCCAGGTGCAGCATGCCCTGTTGGGCAGGTGAGTGTTGGGCGGGATCCCTCCCGCAGTGATTGCCGGGGGGGGAGCGACAACCGGGGACGGAATGGGATCCCATTAGGCGACGAGTGACAACGGACGAAATCCGGGGGGGAGCGAATTTCGGGGTGTCATCACTCGCGCAAAAGTTATATTAACTCATTACTTCAGTATTGTCAATACCTAAACACCACTAATTGCATTTGCATACAAAAATATACAGTCTAGTACTGTATATTTTTGTTAAATACTCTAAATTTATTATCCCTACTATGTCTATTTTCTGTTTATTATTTCCTCTAAAATTCTCCACCGTCGCTGTTTTTCCGACCAAGGAATTGGATCACCGAGCTTGAAAGCTGCAGTCCCCTTCCGCGGTGAATACTTATTGATGTAGGCCAGTGAATATCCAACCTTCTTACAAACTTCCACAGTTCGCTGAAAATCTTCTTCGGTTTCGCCAGGGAAACCAACGATGATATCTGTGGTTAATTTTAAATCTTTAATCTTAAATCTTAAATCTTTAACGAGTTGCAAGTATTGTGACGAATTATAAGGCCGGTTCATCGCTTTCAAAATTTTGTCTGATCCAGCCTGAAGCGGTAGGTGAATTTCTTTGTTCACTTTCGGCAATGTAGCAATGGCATCAATGACGTCAGCCTTCATATCTTTAGGATGATTGGACATAAAAGATATTTCAAAGTCGCCTGGTAAATCATTTATTTTTTTCAGAAGTTCGGCAAAACCAAACTCATATGAATTCACATTTTGGCCCAAAAGAATAACCTGTTTTTTACCGGATTTTATCAATTCTGAAACTTCTTTGATGATCTCTGAAACTGGCCGCGACTTTTCTCGACCTCTGGTGTATGGAACAATAC
>JBAXWD010000078.1:0-3290 GCA_037128645.1 Candidatus Berkelbacteria bacterium | reverse complement strand
ACCTTGATGCGGTCAAGTTTTCCTGAATAAGTATTGGCTGCAACAGCTGCATCACCTTTGAAAGTCTGGCTGAGCTTTGCAGTTAACTGTGCCACTAGCGTTGGCTGCAAATCGCCGCTTCTTCCAGCCGGGCGATCTTCGGTAGTATAAACCCCAATAAGCTCGAATTGTGGGTCGGTAGTCATCCGTTCAAGCGCAGGTAAGCCAAGTGACCCGTTACCAATAAACAAAGTTTTAACGACTTTAATGTGGTCGATCATCAAAACCCCGTTTAGGTGATCGATTTCGTGTTGCAGCACCCGAGCAAGAAGTTTTTCATCTTCCAAGGTATATTCTTTACCCCAACGATCAAGTGCCGTTACTTTAACTTTTTTTGGGCGCTTAATGTAGAGCTCCTTGCCTGGAAACGATAAACAGCCCTCAACCATAAATTCTTCATCCTCTGAAAACAGCTCAACTTTTGGATTAATGACAACCGATAATGGGAAATCTTCCTCTGATTTTTCTGGCGTTTCGTACTCAGCAACGATAATTTTTTTGCTAACGCCAACTTGAGGCGCCGCCAAACCAATACCATCAGCATTACGCATGGTATAGACCATATCATCAATTAGTTCTTGAATTTCACCATCAAAAACAGCGACTTCTTCGGCCTCGGCTCTCAAAATTGGATTTGGATCTTTTAAAATTTCCCGTTTTTTCATAACTTCTTAATAATGACCTATAAACTTTCACAAATCTACACCACAGATATTCACAAATCAAACAATCAATCTTTTAATTTTAACACCGTTATTAGTAAAATGTGCCAATAATCCCAGACGAAGATTTTTAAATGCTAAATAATAAAGAATTTGCGATATATCTTGTTGGTATACAGAGTCCCTAACCTTGAATTCAACAACAATTTTATTTTCAATCAGAAAGTCAAGGCGGTAACTACCAACAATTTTTCCATCAACCACTTTATCACAATATAATTCCTTATTAAAACTAATATTTTCTGAATTTAAAATATTTTCAAAGACTTTTTGATAAACCCTCTCTGCAAAACCTTTACCAGTCGAATTCTGCGTTTTGAAAATTAAACCGATCAGTCGCCTACTTAATTCAGCCTCATAATACTCTTCTATTTGATCTTTATCTGTGATCATTTGTGTAATTGATCTGTGGAAGTTTTTACTTCAGTATTTTTTCTTTATATTTCGTTTCCCAGTCCCAAGCAGTTTTAGCCATATCCGGCAGACGGTACTTGGCTTCCCAACCCAAAATATTTTTGGCTTTACTCGAATTGGCAATTGAAATTGATGGGTCACCACTTCGACGGTCCGTTACTTTGTATTTTACTTTTGCCTCAGATACTTTTTCGACTTCTTGTATTACTTCCAGCACAGTAGAATCTTCACCGGTCGCAAAGTTGAAGACATCTGATACGCCGCCATCAAATAAGTATTTCAGTGCAGCAATGTGGCCAGTGGCTAAATCAGCAGGGTGGATATAGTCACGCACCCCAGTGCCATCTTTGGTTGGATAATCATCGCCAAAGACTGAAAGCTCAGGAATATCACCCTTAATTTGAGCAATAACCAAAGTCATTAAATTTGTCGGTTTCGGTTTAGAATCTCCAGTTTTACCCTCAGGATCAGCGCCACAAACATTAAAATACCTGGCGGCGACTGAGTTAATTCCGAACATTTCATTGTACTTGGCCAGAAGAACTTCGTCAAGGAGTTTTGAGACGCCATAAATCGATAGCGGAATCCGCAATTTAAAAATATCTGCGTCGGATAACTCTAGCTCTGGCCTGCTCAAGTATTTTTGGCGATATAAATCCAAAAACTTTTGCAGAAAATCTTCGCCAGATATATCTGTACCATCCCATTTACCTTCAAGTAAGGCGGCTTGCTGCGGCTGGTACTCGTTAATAAAACTTTCTTTCCATGGGATATCGGAGTCCTTTGTTGGATTGCCATAACTGGCTGCCGTGGAAGATTTGACGATAAATTTACAACCGGCGTCCACCATGGCATCTAGGATATTTACGAAATTGGCGACGTTATTCTGAAAATATTTCTCCGGCTCCAGCATTGACTCGCCAACTGCCAAATAGGCGGCAAAATCAATTACTGCGTCTGGTTTATGCTTAGCAAATACTCGCTTGATCTGATCAGCGTTTTCCAGCGAAACTTTTTCTAAAACAACGCCTGCAGGCAGCAGCTCTTTATATCCAGCTCGCAGATCATCAATGGCAACAACTTCAAAACCTTGCTTAACCAATTCTTTAACAGTATGCGAACCGATATATCCGGCACCACCGGTGACTAAAATCTTTTTCATCAAAGTCTCCAAAATAATACTTAATCGAACGAATTATATCAGTTTGATATCAATCAAAGCAAATTCAAGGCGTCAACGTCCCAAGTTAGATCTGGAAACTGAAAAAATAGTTCAGCAATGTTTTTATTTGGCAGTTCTTTAATTTTAATAATTACTTGATAGCGATATTTTTTATTCAAGCGCTGGAAAAAACAAGCACCCGGACCAATAAAGTCAAATTCATGTTTTTCCAACTCAATTGCCAATTTGTCCAAAGTTGATCTGGCAGTAGTTTGATTCGTGTGGTCCGATAAAACTCTGATAATATGCGAAGCTGGTGGATAATTTTTCTTTATCCTTTTTTCAATTTCCCCATTATAAAATCCCTCAAAATCATGAAGAGCTGCGAAGCGAATCGCTGCTGAATTTGGCCAGTAAGTTTGGATAATTGTTTGGCCCAATTTCTGCCGACGACCAGAACGACCAGAAACCTGAGTTATAAGGCGAAAGATTTTTTCCGCCGCCCGAAAGTGTGGCATATGAAGCCCGACATCGGCCGAAATGATGCCAACCAAAGAAACTCCTGGAATATCAAAACCTTTGGCCAAAATTTGCGTACCGATAACGATGTCAAACTTATGGTCACGGAAATCCCGATAAAATTGTTCATATTGCGCATGATTTTGCAAAACTTTGGCATCAACCATTTTGATTCTGGCTTTTGGAAAAAATTTTTTAATTTCCAACTCTATTTTTTCCACACCGGAGCCAAAGTACTTAATTCGAAAACTACCGCACTCCGGGCACTTTGCCGGAATCGGCAATTTTTTTTCGCAATGATGACAAATCAAATAGTTACCAGATTGATTGACGTGGTAGATCATTGGAATTTCACATCGATCACAAGTAACCACAAAGCCGCAGTCACGGCAGGAAACAAAAGTCGCCATACCGCGACGATTCAAAAACAAAAG
>JBAXWD010000077.1:0-3299 GCA_037128645.1 Candidatus Berkelbacteria bacterium | reverse complement strand
CAATCAGCCCGTGAAGCGAACTGGAGGCGATTTTTTCGCATTCCAGAACCTGATCAATAAAACCAAGCCCTGGCTGCGTAACGTCAATAATTTTTGCATCATTCGTCTCAATCGTTTTTAACCAATCATTATCGCGATCAATTTCATGCGGAATTATTCCCAATTTGTACTTTTTTGTTATTTTCGGATGATAAAATCTGGGAAATAAAAGCACTGGGTCACCAAAAACTTCAGGGCATGGAATATGATGTCTGATTAAAATTTCCCTGGTCAACGGTCCTCTAACTGCAAGTATTTTTTTCGGAGATTCATTGCAATTGGTTTCAGAACTAATAAAGCCCGCGCCCCAAACAACCGATTTTTTATCGGCGTATTTTAAAATGCTGCCGATAATTAAGTAATTTTCATCTTCACACGGTTTATATAAGTCAACTAATTTCGGTTTTATACCAGAAATTAGTTCGACAAAAATAGGGTTAATATTGTCACCCCAGTTATTATAATTCAAAACGGTTTTGATGATAGGTTGAGACATCGACAAAATAGTTATTAATTCTTTAATCGATCAACGAAAAAATTTAAATTCTTCGCCAAATCATCAACAACTTTTTTAGCATCAACACTTGCACTGTCTAGCTGCATAAGACTGTTTTTTCCGTTCATTATCTGATGCCATTCAAAAAGATCTCTCAAAATGTTTACAGAAAAGACAAAATATATTTGAGATTTTGGTACATTGGACAAAATTTTCATCACTTCGTCCCTAACCTCTTGATTCTGGGACCTGATCCAAAGAAAAGAATAATCAAAAGGTTTTAAATTAAAATGAGAAAGCTCCCAATCAATCACCACCATCGTTTTAGCGCTGGCAAAAATGTTTTGCGGATGAAAATCGCCGTGGACGAATGAGTCGTAATTCCAGTCCTTAACTCCATTCTTAATAGTATCAATCTGCGACCGATAGAGTTCGCGTAATTTCATGTCTTTATCGGCGATCGAGTCTACAAGATTCAAATACTTATCTTTTGAAAACACACTGAAGGTGTCTTTGTGTAAAATCTTGCCAAGATGGTTCATATTTTCTAAAAAAACAAATATCTTGCTGTAGTCAGTTTTTGATCCGAATAGATAAGTGTTGCCGGAAGGCTCGCCAGCGATATAATTATAAGTTAACCAGTAATGAATACCCTCTTTTCCGTTTTCATTTAATTTTGGAAAGTGATCAAGTTTTAACTCAGCCGCTGTCTTATAAATTTCTATTTCCCGGCTGATATGTTTATTAAAAACTTCTGATAAAGCGACTCGGAAAACAATTCTTTCCCCCTTTGAGTTGGTGCCCGGGGAGGTGAATAAAGGCTTTGTTCTTCTACTATAAAAATCGACAGGATCTTTATCCAATTTTATTTTTAATTTCTCGCTGACAGCAAGCACTTTTTTAGCTAAATCACTCACCTCTACCTCCCAAAAATCTCCGGCCGTTCGTTAACCCAGCCACGATTATATTTTACAACTTGGCCATAATTAAATTCAAAATCTTTTTTGGCGGTAATGGATCCCGCGTGCATTCTGGCTTTAACTAATGGCTGACTAATAAATTTGAATTTGGCCCCAAATTCAGCGACCCTGGTCAAAAAATCGTAGTCTTCAGCGATTCGGAAGAAAGTATTGTAGGGAAAATCGACAGCTAATTTTTTTGTGTATGCCACGGTCATATTTGGAATAAAATCGCCGGCCTTGAACAATTCTAGGTCAAAATCAGTCGGAATATTTTTATCCCTTTTGGTAATATCGCCAGTTTTTGGATCCCACAAATCAATATCACCGTAAACGACGTCAGCGCCATTCTCTAAAGCTTCAACAGTTAGCGCCAGTCTGTTTGGGTAATTAATATCATCGGAATCGATGATAGCAACGAAATTTCCTCGGGCCAGCATGTTGCCAAAATTTCTCGCGGCAGATATTCCCTTGCCATATTTATCTTCAAGCTTTATGTAGAATATTCGATCGTCGCCAAAACCCGAAATCACCGACTGAGTCTTATCCTCTGGAGCTGAATGATCGTCAACAACAATTAGCTCCCAGTCGGAGAAAGTTTGATCAATAAGTGACTGGATTGTTTCAGCTACCATGTCATCCCGATCGCGACACGGCATAATACAACTAATTTTTGGATTCATAACCCTCCTCCATTAATTTTTTGTAAAGCTCCAAGTATTTATCGGTCATGGCAGAAATGTTGAAATTTTTCTCAACTCTTTGCCGACAGGCCGCTCTGTCTACACTATCTATTAATTTTGACTTTTCGACAAGCTGTTCAATATTGTCTGGCTCGACTATAAAACCAGTTTCATTGTCAGATATTACCTCAGAAAGTGCTCCGCGGTCATATGCAATAACCGGCGTTCCACAAGCCAACGACTCAGCTGCCACCAAGCCAAAAGATTCGTCGCGCTTGGTAGTCATGAGAAAAGCCTTGGCCTGCTTATAATATTGTACTTTTTTCTTATGGTCTAATTCGCCGACATATTCAATATTGCTCGACAAATATGGTCCTACTTCCAGATCAAAATATTCCTGATCTCTAATTGGCCCGGCAATTATCATTTTTTCTCCGGTTTTTTTGGCAAATTCGATTGCGTCTTCAATCCCTTTGTCTTTGTGAATTCTGCCCATCCAAAAAATATAATTTTCGGGCGACTGATTAAATTCAAAGTTAGCTAAATTAATGCCAGTGTGAATTACGCAATAATGTCGTGGCTCCGGCCAGGTTTTCTTGAATGAGTTAGCGTTAAAAACATAAAATACTTCGGGATATTTCAGAAACAATTCTTCGGCTTTTTCCCCGGAAAAATTATAGCTGTGAACCGTCAAAACAACCGGCTTATGAAACTTTTTAACATATGGTAAATAGAAATCAAAATTGCAATTACTGAGATGAATAATATCGAATTGATCCTGAATTTTTATCACTTCCTCAATTTGTCTGATGCTAAATTCAACAATTTTTTCCCTGGAGACCTGAAGCAGCTGCCCTGGCAATTCAACATCCGATCTTTTGGCTGATTCAAAAAGTTTGCCGGGAAAACTACTGCCTTCGCTGGCAAAAAGAGTCACGTCGTGCCCTTTAGAAATTAGTTCTTCAGCATATTGATGAGTCCAAATTTCCGTGCCACCGAGAGAATCAGCGGATACCGGCGTGTCAAGCGCCGCTAAGATCGCAATTTTCATTTAGCCTCCAAAAGCTCAATGTAGATTTGCTCAATTTTTTCCATTGTTTTTAGGGCGCTAAACTCCCTAAC
>JBAXWD010000076.1:0-3339 GCA_037128645.1 Candidatus Berkelbacteria bacterium | reverse complement strand
TACATTATTCTAATCGTAATTGTTATTGGCGGCGGAATTTATGTTGGACTTCGTTTTTTAAAACCGGCAAATGCTAGTAGCAATAATCAATCTGCCGACGCATCTGGCCAAAATAATTCCGGTCCGGGTGGCAGATTTGGCGGTGGTGGACGCGGGAACTTTAAACCTCTGACAGGAACAATTGCATCAATTAGCGGCTTAACAATTGTAATGACTGCTAGCGACGGTTCAACAAAAAACATTGTCACGACATCAGATACTAGAATTTCAGAAATGGATAATGGAACGCGGCAGACATTATCAATCAGCGATTTGAAAACCGGCGAAACTATAAATGTGATGGCGCAAGACACGACAGTTAATCCAATAACCCCGCAAATGATTATCATCGGCACATTCACGCCACCAGCCGAAAGTTCCGGAGGATACCAGGGTGGCGGTAATGGCGGCGGCTGGAACGGTGGGAGCCAAAATAATTCTGGCTCAATGGTCAACTAGTATTAAGCTTTTTCTCAGCCAACGGATTTATAATCATTTTAGTGAGAGTCTAAGCAGCCTTAATTAAGAAGGAGGCAATATGACAACACTGAAAATTGCGAGGCTGGGTGTCAAAGAAAAATTTTTAGAACATAGCCCGCCGAGTGCGGACTAGGAAAGGGAAGAAATGGACGAAAATAAAGAACCAAAAGTTGATGATGTAAAAACCCAAAACTATCATCATCACCATGGGCTTAAAGTGCTGTTAATTGTTGTTGGTTGCATAATCATCTTAGGAGGACTTGCTGGCGCTGCAAAAATGGCAATTGGTCGCCATGGACTTAACCAAGTAACTGTTGAGCGAAATGTTTCATTTGGTAGTGGAAACTTTGAAGGTGGTCGTGGTGAGCGAATGATCGGCGGTCGTGAAGGCCGCGGAAGAGCGGGTGAAAGTTTAATTGGAAAAATTAGCAAGATTGATGGCGACACTATTACACTTCACAAAGATTCAAATAACAAAGACTATGCTGTAGTAATTTCTGATGCGACTCAGATTCGAAAAGATGGTGATATTGCTAGCAAAACTGATTTGGCAAATGGACAGGCAATTACAGTTCAGGGGAGCGCAAATTCGTCAGGTCAGATTACAGCTGTTATCATTATCATTAATTAAATTGGTGGCTAATATGGCCGGCGTCCTCCCCCTGCGCCGGCCATATTATTTTGTCCAAAAAAGGAGAAAAAAATGGGTACAATCATTCGCGGATTCAAAAATGCGTTTAGAAACAGTATTCGGACAATTTCGATTGTTTTAATATTGTCGATTTCAATTGCCATGGCACTTGTGATGCTGGAATCACTAAAAACTGTGCAAGGTAAAATTGATTCGGTTAAAAGTTCTATTGGTAACACAATCAACGTTTCACCTGCCGGAATGCGTGGTTTTGAAGGTGGCGGCACACTGTTAACTGCTCAGAATGCTTCTGACATTAAAACAATTTCTCACGTGACTCAAGTAGTTGAAACATTGAGCGGCCGACTTACGACTATTGGTGTAGACACTTCGTCGAATCCTTTCGGCCGGAATGAATCTACAAGCACCAATGCTCAGACCTCACTGACAGCTCCGCCAGTGGAAAGGCCAGCCGGTGATACTGGATCTGGACGAGTGGTGGCAAATGGTCAAGATGTGACTGGCAAAACATTTTCAATGCCGATAACAGTTACTGGCATTAATGATCTTTCAAATTTGTCAGCGCTGAATGCCACCTCATTCACAATTGAATCTGGTAGCAAAATTGATGCATCTTCTTCTGCTAACGAGGCTCTGGTTGGCAAGGCTTTGGCTAGCAAAAATAATTTGACCGCTGGCGGAACATTTACCGCTTATGGCCAAACTATTACTGCTAAAGGTATATTCGATGCGGGTAATACTTTTGCCAACGGTGGCATAATAATGCCAATCGCAACTGTGCAAAATTTATCTAGCCAGTCAGGACAAATCGACTCTATAATAGTTACCACCGATTCAATAGATTCACTGTCATCAACTCAAACAGCTATTAAGGATAAGCTTGGGACCAGCGTAGATGTTACTACTTCAGAACAGTCTGCTCAAAGTGCTGTAACACCGTTAGAAAATATTAAAAGCATTTCGCTATATAGTCTTATCGGTGCTCTAGTTGCCGGCTCGATCATCATTTTCTTGACGATGGTAATGATCGTCCGCGAACGCCGACGGGAGATTGGAGTCTTAAAAGCCATTGGTGCCTCGAATATTTCAATTGTTAGTCAGTTTTCAGTTGAGTCTCTGGTCTTAACATTAACTTCCAGCGTTGTTGGCATGATTTTGGGGGTTATACTTTCTAATCCAATTTTGAATGTTTTGGTTAATAATTCCTCGTCGACAACTTCAACTGCTGGCGCTGCTCGTGGTGGTTTTGGCGGACCGGGTGGGCAAGCTGTAATGCGATTTGCCGGTGGTGCCGGAAATGCCGTTCGTAATTTGCATGCTGCAGTTGGTTGGCAAATAATTCTCTATGGTTTAGGCGCTGCGGTTATTATCGCTATCATCGGCTCAGCACTGCCTGCGTTCTTTATTTCAAAAGTTCGACCATCAGAAGTACTCAGAAGTGAATAACGAATAACTAATAGTAATGGAGAAAAAATGCTAAAAGTAATAAACTTAACTAAAAAATTTCAGTCCGGTGATTCGAAAGTAGTTGCGGTAAATAGTGCATCTTTTGAACTTGGCGACGGTGTTTTTGCCACAATCGTTGGTAAGTCTGGCAGCGGTAAATCAACGTTGCTTGCGATGCTTGGGGCACTCGATAGCGCTACGTCTGGCGACATTTACGTTGGCGGAGAAAATATCACCAAAATGGGAGACAGAAAGTTAATTAATTATCGTCGTAACAAAATTGGTTTTGTTTTTCAGGGATATAACCTTGTGCCAAATTTGTCGGCGCTAGAAAATGTAATGCTGCCCATGGAATTCGCTGGTAAAAATCATCCAACACAATTAAAGAGAGCGAAGACGCTATTAGCCGAAGTCGGAATTGATGAGAACAAGGCTAAAAGATTGCCAGCGAAGCTTTCAGGTGGTGAGCAACAACGAGTGGCTATTGCCAGGGCTTTGGCTAACCATCCAAGCCTAATTTTGGCTGATGAACCAACAGGCAACCTGGACAGTGCAACCGGTGATGTTATTATTAAGCTTCTAAAGTCTTTGGCAAAAACTGAAAAAACAACAATTATTGCTGTCACTCATGATTCAACAATGTCAGCAAAATCTGACCAACACTTTACAATGAAAGACGGAAAGCTATCCTGAAATCAATTTCTAATAGCTAATTACTAATC
>JBAXWD010000075.1:0-3355 GCA_037128645.1 Candidatus Berkelbacteria bacterium | reverse complement strand
CTCCAAAACCGCTAAATGGTCTGGGTGTGGCTCCTCAAATGACGGCGCGAGGATTAAATCTGGCTTGTCAAACTCAATTTCCTTGCGAATAATAGCCGCCAACTCAATACTAGACTTCAAGGAATTATGCGGTAGACGAAGAAACTTTTGCTCGGATATTTTTAAAACTTTTCCAGCTTCAACTGATTCTTCTTCCCTCTGTGCGATCAAATTTTCAGAAAATTTGGCTTCGCGATTGCCACGAGAGCCATCAGTAAAATAAACAGCTTTGATTTTAGCACCAGCCTCAGATAGCTCGGCTAAAAGTCCGCCGCAACCTAAAACATCGTCATCTGGATGTGGGGCTAAAACCAAAACCTTGTCGGCGGTAATGCGAGAAATTGGGTGAATTTTCATCACATCAGTGTAAGCCGCCCAAGACCCTCGATTTTCTTCCTTCTGCCAAAACATGATAGATAATTTAAAATTTAAAAATCATAATTTTAATCGATAACTTAATAATTTTGGATTACAATTTTGACTTCTAACTTCTGAATTATTTGATTATCTCTTGATATTCTCGTTCGAGTTCTAATATTACTTTACTCCAATCGAACTTGTCTTTCAAAGTTTTGTAGGCTTCGCTTGCCAACGATTCTCGCTTCTTTTTTTCCGCCAGTAGATAGGAAATCGCTTTAGCCAATTTTTCCGAATCAGCTGGCGGGACAAGGTAGCCGGTTTTGTCATCAATAATCAGCTCAGGAATGCCACCAACCCGTGTTGCCACAACCGGGACACGAGACGCAAAGGCTTCCAGTATTACTAAGCCAAAGGTTTCCGACAGCGATGGCAGAACAAACAAATCCCACTTATCTAAATATCTTTTTGGCTTTTCAATTTTGCCCAAAAGTTGCACCCTGGATTCCAAATCCAGCTCTTTGATTAAGTCCAACAGTTTCTGCTTTTCCGGCCCATCACCAATAATTTCCAACCTTGCCTTTGGTAAGCTGGCAGCGACACGAGCAAAAGCCCGGATCAAAAAAGTTTGGCCCTTCTGCTTATTTAAATTGCCGATTGAGCCAACCATTAATTTATCTATCTGATGATTATTCCCCTGGAATCCATCACCAATTTCAACTGCATTGGAAATGACCACAATTTTATCATCTTTAATCTTTAATCTTTCAGTTATGAACTTCTTAACCGATTTTGATACGGCAATAATTAAGCCAGCCTTGTGATAAATTCCCCTCAGGCCTGCCTTCTGAAGCAGAGAATTAATTGGATTTTTAAGTTGATAACTTTCACTCCAAATGTGCTCAGTGTAAACAAATTTTTCACCCGGGCGCAGTGCAAAACGACAAAATGATCCGGCTCGCGGTCCGTGAGCATGAATAATAATCGGTGCAAATGGATCACCACTTTTGCGAAGTTCGGCAATATCTTTTTTCAGTTTCGTCAGTGATCCTATGTCCCATTTGGACTTAAATTCTACAATCTTTAATCTTAAATCTTTAATCTTTGTAGCTTCAGTCGTTAACCAACCACGCGGCGCTATTAAAAGAACCTCAAACTTTTCTTTATCAATGTTTGATATTAAACCCAGGACATGCCTCGCCCCGCCACCCAGTGACGAGTCAGCAATAACTTGAATAATTTTAGTTTTAGTTTTCGAGGTCATTAATGGCTTTTGTAATTCGCTTGATTGATTCTTCTTTACCGAGAGCTAACAATAATTCAACTGGCGATGGTGACTTTTCGGCACCAGATAGTGCCACACGCACAGGCCAAAATACATCGCCGTTCGTTAAATTTTTCTCTGCCACAACTGATTCTAATATTTCCTTAAGATTATTTTCATCCCAATTGTTTGTTTCTTGTAACTTGTAACTTGTAACTTCCAAGCCAATTAATGTTTGGGGCTTGGTTGATTTCTTAAAAATTAACAGTGATGAATCATATTCCGGCATTTTCCGCAGCGAGGTAATATAATCGGCAGCTTCCTTCAAGGTTCTAAATCCGCCACGACCAATTAGCTCCAACTCTCCAGCCGACAATTCCTCAATTCCCCATTCCTCCAAAAATTTTGAATTTTGACTTACACTTTTGACTTTTAACTTTTGACTTTTAACTTTAATATATGCCCCATTCATCCAATTGAGTTTTTCAATGTCAAAAATTGCGCCAGATTTATTTACGTTTTCCAGTTTGAATTCGCTGGTGAGTTCATCGAGCGAGAATATTTCTCTGTCGTCTTTTGGATTCCAACCCAAAAGCGCCATAAAGTTCACTAGCGCTTCCGGCAAATATCCTTGATTTTTATAGTCGATAACTGAAGTTGCGCCGTGACGCTTGGATAACTTAGAGTGATCTGGTCCCAAAATCATTGAAAGGTGGGCAAATTCCGGTGCACTCCAGCCCAGCATTTCATAGAGCACAATATGTTTCGGTGTTGACGACAGCCACTCCTCCGAGCGAATTACATGCGATATCTCCATTTCATGGTCATCAATAACCGAAGCCAAATGATATGTTGGGAATCCATCTGACTTCAAAATTATCTGATCGTCTTGCAAAGCCGCATCAAATTCCACACGGCCTCGAATCAAATCGTCGACAACAATGTTACCAGTTTGTGGCATTTTCATTCGAATTACATATGGCTTGTCAGATATTTGCTGGTGAGCATCGCGACACTTTCCCGAATACTTCGGTGGCAGTCCAGCATTTGTTTGAGCTTCCCTGTCGGCTTCCAATTCTTCCTTGGAGCAAGTGCAAACATATGCTTTGTCTTCAGATAATAATTTTTTTGCCGCAGCGAGATATTTTTCCAATCTTTCTGACTGGACGATTGGCTTGCCAGCGTTGTCAGCAATAATTCCCAGCCAGCCCAGTGATTCGATAATCCGCTCAGTTGCACCCTCAACAAATCTCTCGCGGTCAGTGTCTTCAATGCGCAACAAAAATTCGCCAGCTTGATTTTTGGCGAATAAATATGAAAATAGTGCAGTTCTGGCACCACCAATGTGAAGTTCACCGGTTGGACTTGGGGCAAAGCGGGTGCGAATCATTGTTTTATTGTTCAATTGTTCCATTGTTATTTCAATCTGTGATAATCCACGTAATAGATCCGCGTGCTAACTTCATTTTATCTCCCTCAGTTTAGCACAAAGTCGGGCTAAAAAAAATAGTGGCCAGGATCACATGGACCCTGGCCCTGCCGTGGGGGGCAGCCGCGTAAAACGCGGTAGTAGTAATGCCTTCGCACTCCGCATCCACGCTCGGCGCAAAGACAACCACCAGATGTCAAAATACCTGATTTTCATCAGGTTGTCAAGGGTTTTTAGACCAAATTCACTAGCCCTCGACTGCGTTT
>JBAXWD010000074.1:0-3358 GCA_037128645.1 Candidatus Berkelbacteria bacterium | reverse complement strand
ATAAAATTTCAGGTGGTGGCCTTTGCCAAAAAAAATCAAATACTCAATCTAGCAATTGCAAACCCTGGAGAGTTATTTTTACCGCAAAATCAAACATTGGAGAGTTTGGTTGCCAGTAAAAACTTAACGTTGGAGCTCTTCATTACCACGCCTGAGGATTTAATCCAGGTTTTTGGTCGTGGAAAAGAGGCCGTGTCACTGGATAAAGGCAGCCTCCCAGTAATTTTTTTGCGCAACAGAAACGTTGATCAAAAAGTTTTACAATTATTACCGCTGGAATTCATCTTGAAAAATAGGTTAGTAATCTTTGACAAATTAGGTCCAAAAACTTTTAGAATCGCCCAGGAAGATCCGTACAATGCAAAAACCAAGCAAATTGTTGAATATCTAAAAACTAACAATAATTTGGAGCTAGAAGAATTTTCTACTTCAAAGGATGATATAGATTACTTGATTTCTCTTTATCAAAAAACTGCCACTGGTACCGCCCCGGACAAGCCAGATGTTTCGGAGAAAAAAGAAGACGGCGGAGCTTTTAGTAGCTTGCTAGAGTCGCTGGTTTCTGACAATAAGCCTGGGATTGCCACTGAAGAGTCCATTAGTAAAGCTGCTCCAATACAAACTAGCAAATCAGGCGAATTATCTGGTCCGAAAAAGAATTCTGACCAACCGGCATCTGCACAGGATGAAGTTAGATATGAACTTGAAGCAACAAAAAAATTGGAAAATGAAGAAAAAGATATTGGAAAACTTTTGGGCAAAGATGTTAAAACGGTGGAGGAACTAAAGGAAATTGCCAGTGAAAATTCAACGCCTAAGTTTGTTGCTGGTGTGATCAGTTTTGCCCTTACTATCGGTTCTTCTGATATCCATGTTGAGCCAGAGGCTAAAAGGCTTAGGATCCGCTGCAGAGTCGATGGAATATTAAAAGATATTTTTCAATTGCCACCAGAATATGGTCCTCAAATTATCAGCAGGATAAAAATTCTTGCCGGTATGAAGCTCGACGAAACCAGAATTCCGCAGGATGGTCGTTTCTCAGTTGACTTCATGGAGCGAGAAGTTGATGTCCGTGTTTCTATGCTGCCAACTGTTTATGGCGAAAAAACCGTAATGCGAATTTTGGACAAAACTCAGGGTATCAGATCTTTGGAGGATTTGGGATTTGTTGGTTCGGCTTTCAAAATTGTAATGGAACAAATCAAACAGCCGTATGGAATTATTATGTCCACTGGCCCAACCGGTTCAGGAAAATCTACAACCTTGTATGCAATACTCAATCGATTAAATCAGCCGGGAGTGAATGTTGTTACTCTTGAGGATCCTGTTGAATACGAAGTCCCTGGCGTCAACCAGTGTCAAATTAAACCAAAAATTGGCTTTACCTTTGCTGAAGGTTTACGAAGCATTTTGCGACAAGACCCAAATATCATTATGGTTGGTGAAGTTCGTGATGCTGATACCGCTTCAATGGCCACACATGCAGCTCTAACCGGCCACTTAGTTTTAACCACCTTGCATACCAACGATGCCGCATCAGCGCTGCCTAGGCTAATCAACATGGGAGTTGAACCATTTCTAATTACTTCCAGCATTAATTTAATCATTGCACAAAGATTACTTCGTCGGATTTGCCCTAAGTGCCGAGAAAAGGTTGAAGTTCCGGAAGCCCTAAAACAAGCCATCCAAAAAGAGGTTGACAGCATTTCCAAAAATAATCAGGACGATATTGCTAGGGTAAAAGAGTTGCAGTTCTACAAGGGCCGCGGATGCAAAGATTGTACTGAGGGATATAAAGGGCGAGTTGGTATTTATGAGCTTTTGGTTATGGATGATAAAATCGAGAATTTAGCAGTTTCTCGCCGGCCAGCTTCAGAAATAAAAGATTCAGCAATTTTGGCCGGAATGTTAACGATGAAGCAAGACGGTATTTTAAAGGCTATAGACGGGTTGACCACAATTGATGAAGTGCTGCTGGCTACCGGTGAAGTCGGGATGGGTGAGGCAATCAACGCGGCCAAAGCTCAAATTGCACCGAAACCGGCAATGGTAGACCCCACGCCGGAAGAAAAAAAGGAAAATATAGAACCAAAAACAAGCAATGATAAAAATGATTGATCAAATACGCTAGGCATTGTTTGACTGCAGTGGTTTTTCTTTGGTATCATAATATTAAGTTAATATCCTGGAGGGAATATGGAGCCTGCAAGCAATGATTCTTCGAAGTTCCCGGCGTTTTCACGCCTGCTTAGTTTGGCAATCTCAAAAGGCGCCTCAGATATTCATATTGTCGTTGGTTCTCACCCACTACTGCGCATAGATGGAAGGTTGTTGCCTGTTACATCTGAGCCGCCATTGACCCTCGATAAGGTTAATAATTTGTTATCGGAAATTACTAAGCCGGAAATTTTGGAAAAAGTGAAATCCAAAACAGAAATGGATTTTTCTTTCGAATTTGATCACACTAGATTTCGTACCAACGTTTATCTACAGAAGAACCTGCCGGCGGCATCACTGCGATTGATCCCAAGTAAAGTAAAAACTTATACAGAGCTTGGTTTGCCGCCAATCGTCGAGTTTTTTACTTCCCAATCCCAGGGGTTAGTTATTATCACTGGCCCAACTGGTCACGGAAAATCAACCACTCTGGCCTCAATGGTGCAAAAAATAAATTTAGAGCGGCGCGAACACATTATTACAATTGAAGATCCAATCGAGTATTTATTTACTAGTGAAAAAAGTTTGGTGTCTCAACGCGAAATTGGCACTGATAGCCAAAGTTTTCCAGCAGCGCTTCGAAGCGCTCTTCGTGAGGACCCAAACGTTATACTAATTGGTGAAATGCGAGATTTGGAAACCATCGAATCGGCGCTAACAATGGCAGAAACCGGACATTTGGTTTTGACGACTCTGCACACAAATTCAGCTGCCCAAACTATAGATCGAATCGTCGGAGTTTTTCCAGCTTATCAACAGCAGCAAATTAGAAGTCAGCTGGCATCAGTTCTTTTGGGGGTTATGTCTCAAAGACTAATTCCAAAAATATCTGGTGGCCGAGCGGTTGCTGCTGAGGTAATGATTGCAAATCCTGCAATTCGTACTTTGGTTCGTGACAACAAAATTCATCAAATTCCAAATGTTATTCAAACATCAGCATCCGAAGGTATGATTTTGCTCGACAAGGTTTTGGCTGAATTAATTTCTCGCGGAGAAGTCTCACTTGAAGATGCGCTGACTTGGTCAATTTCTCCGAAGTCTCTAAAAATGATGGTGTATTAGAAAACAATTTCTAATATCTAATTACTAATTTCTAAACAAATCTAAATGACCAAATTACAAAAAATTTTAAGCTTTAGAA
>JBAXWD010000073.1:0-3395 GCA_037128645.1 Candidatus Berkelbacteria bacterium | reverse complement strand
TTGAGTTATCCACAGGCCTGTGGATAACTCAAGCGAAAACACTGACTACGAGCGGCCTGTGGATAACAAAGAAAATGGTTACCTAAAAGACAGCTACACTTTTGAAAATTTCATAGTCGGCTCATCAAACCAGTTGGCCAATGCTGCCGCTCAAGCATCGGCGCAGAAACCAGGAAAAAGTTATAATCCCCTCTTTATTTATGGCGATCCTGGCCTCGGGAAAACTCACTTGGCCCAAGCAATTGGCAACTATGCCATTAGTCAAAAACCAAAAACCAAAGTAGTTTACGTTTCCTGTGAAACTTTTACCAATGACTACATTGACTCTGTTCGTGGCGGTAAAGCCAAAGAATTCAAAGATCGCTATCGCAATATTGATATTTTAATTGTTGATGATGTGCAATTTTTGGGCAATAAAGAAGGCACTAAAGAGGAATTTTTTCACACCTTTAATCACCTGCATCAGAAAAATAAACAAATTATACTGACCTCTGACCGTCCACCGAAAGAAATTAAAGGCTTAGAAAAACGTTTGATTAGCCGTTTTGAGTGGGGCATGGTTGCTGATATTCAATTACCGGACTATGAAATGAGATTGGCCATACTTAAAATGAAGTGCCAGGAACATAAAAAGAACATTGATAATGAAATTCTAGAGTTTATTGCTAAAAACATTAGCTCAAGTATTCGTGAGCTAGAGGGAACACTAAACAAACTTTTTGCACATATGGACTTAATTAATGAAAAACCCTCAATGGCCGTCGTTGAAAAATTGCTCTCCAGTGAGGTTTCACACAGCACAAAAAGGCAAGTTGTTTCAGCTGAAAAAGTTTTAAAAACTATACAAAAATTCTACAATGTATCAATTGATGATATAGTTTCATCCAAAAGAAATAAGGAGGTTATTAAGCCTCGTCATGTAGCAATGTATATTCTATACAATATTGTTGGGTTATCCTTTCCTGAGGTAGGGCGTGAATTAGGAGGGAAGGATCATACTACAATTATGCATGGTTGTAAGGTTGTTAATAAAGATATGGGTAATTCTAAACAATTCAAAGATGAGGTTGAAATGTTGAAAGAGATGATATTTGAATAGTTATTCACACCCTGTCTTTATGAGTTATAAACTTTAAATAATTAACAATCATAATAATAAGGCCTGTGAATAGTGGGGACAACTAGATAATTGATGTTAAATAGTTGATAGTTTAATAGAACAACCTGTTAACAAGAAAGTGAATAAACCTGTGAATTGGCTGGTATGTTGTGGATAGCTATTCGGTCCTTATCAACAAATATCGGTCAAAAATATTGTCCTGTGGAAAAGCCCAGAAGTTATTAACAGGGCTGTGGATAAGTATTAATAATTTAGACTGTTTTGAGAAGGAAATCAGTCATAATTTCAACCAAAAGTTATTCACAGGATAGGTTAAATAATAGACAAAAATTTAGTGATTTAAAACAAAAAACCAAAACAAATTCATTTAATTTATATCTTAAATATTTAGTCTATTTAACTTAAGGAGAAATATGAAAATATCATGTACACAGGCTAACCTAAACAAGGGCCTATCAATCGTTTCTAGAATTGTTGGTACTCGGACAACTTTACCTGTTTTATCTAATATTTATCTAGAGGCCAAAGACGGACAGCTAAAATTATCAGCCACTGACCTTGAAATTGGTGTAACAACATCTATTGGTGCCAAGGTTGACGAGGAGGGTGCTTTAACTGTTCCGGCTAGATTAATATCGGATTTCATAGCGGCCAACTCAGACGAAAGCCTCGACCTAGAATCAAAAGCGACCACTATGCACCTGAAGAGTGCTAGGTATGAGGCTAATATTAAAGGAATTGATTCCTCTGAATATCCTGTTTTGCCTGATATTTCGAAAGATTCATTAATTGACCTTGCTACTGGAGATTTCACGCGAGCAATATCCGAGGTTGTGGTTGCTTGTGCAACTGACGACACTCGGCCGGTTTTGTCTGGCATTTACTTTAAATTTGAAAAAGATTTTTTGTATCTTGTCGCCACAGATAGCTACCGGCTGGCGGAAAAGAAAATTAGTGTTCCTGGTTCAACTGTAGAAAAGGAATTTATTGTTCCGGCCAGAACAATGCAGGAAATTTTGCGCATCACTGCTTCCTCTCAGGGATTAGAAAAGGTTGGCATATCTGCCACTGACAATCAGGTTTCGTTTACCATAGGGGACACTCAAGTTGTTTCCAGGCTTATCGAGGGTTCTTTCCCTAATTATAAACAAATTATCCCTTCGGCTTTTAAATCGACGGCGGAGATTGAGGTTAAAGAGTTTTCATCGGCAATCAAAATGGCATCGCTATTTGCTCGCCAAGGTGGCAACAACGTTAAGATACGTTTTGAGGGGTCAGAAGTCACAATAACATCAGTTGCAGATCAGGTGGGGGACAATATCTCCAAAGTTCCAGCCATAGTGTCAGTTGATTCCGAGGAAATAACCTTTAACGCCAAATATATAGGGGACATATTGCAAGTTTTGCCTGATAAGAAGCTGGTATTCGAGGTGAATGATAAGTTCTCGGCCGGTGTCATTCGTCCCGAAAAAGCTAAGGATTTTGTTTATATTATTATGCCACTCAGGGTAGAAGAATAAGACGCGTAAATTTCTAATTTCTAATTGCACTAATTTCTAAAAAATATCTAACTTATAATCTCCTAATATGTTTAGACCAATTAGGAATTAGATCAATCAGACCAATTGCTTATGTTGAAAACATTAAGCTTGACCAATTACCGTAATCACTCTAAGTTTGAACTCGAACTTTCCGAGATCACTGTTTTAATTGGTAAAAACGGCATAGGGAAGACCAATGTTTTGGAATCGATTGGCGCCTTGTCGTCATGTCGCTCTTTTCGTGGTGACAATCGACTCGAAATGATTAAATTTGATGCTGATTACGCAAGAATTGTTGGTGATGATCTTGAGATTTTTATTCAGCGAACCCCGAGGTTGGTTTTTCAGGTTAAGGAAAGGGGTATTAAGCGCAAGGTTGCTGATTTTGTGGGTTTGTTGCCATCGGTAGTCTTTTCGCCCGAGAGTTTAGAAATTATAATAGGGGACCCAAAGGAACGACGACGTTTTTTGGATATCGTTATATCGCAAAAAGATCATAAATATTTGCGTGCTTTGCAGGACTACAAAAAGATTCTGTCCCAAAGAAATAATCTTTTGAAATTGATATCTGATGGACGGGCCAGTGTGGATCAGCTTGATTTTTGGGACACGGAAATGGTGGTGACTGCGAAAATCATTACTAACAGCAGGCAGTCTGCGGTTGCTGATTTTGCTGGTTTGATTTCTGGTTTTTATCAAACAATTTCTGGGCAGAAAAATTCGGCAATTGATCT
>JBAXWD010000072.1:0-3430 GCA_037128645.1 Candidatus Berkelbacteria bacterium | reverse complement strand
TATACATATCCCTGATTTTATCATCAGGGTGTTTCCAAGCTATTGAAACAGAACGGCTGGCTTGACTTTTAAGCCAGCTTATGCTATAATGGGATGTTCCAGGATAAGGACAATAATTATCCTCGAGAACAGATCCTGTCTCATATAAGGAGAAGAGCCATGCGTGCTCTCATCGTTGTTGTTCTGGCTGTTTGTTTCTCGAGTTCCTTCGTGTCGTCGGCCTCGGCCGACGGCCGCAAGGTCATCGAGGCCGTACTTGGTGGGATTCTACTAGTAGACGCTCTGTCTCACCACGGCGACCACCAAGGTTCACCCTGCCGGCCCACCTACCGCCCGCCGCAGTCGTATCAGCGGTATGACAACTACCCCAGCTCCTGCCAGTCGTACCAGAATTACAACCCGTGCGCACCGACAGTTGTACGTATTTTGAAGATCGAGTTCGGGCAGTACACGGTTGTCAGCGTGGACCACACCACGCTGCAGATACTGTGTTACGGTGAGTGCGTAGCACTTGCCACCTTCCCCGGCGCCTACGCCCCCCTCCCAATCTGCAGTGTCAGCGCGGACACTGTTAACGGGGACATCGCGATGCTTCGTATTCACGATGTTTACAGCCGGAGTGTATATGGCCTGGCTGTGGGGGACCAGTTAGTGATTGCCCCCAAATGAGATTGGTTACAAGAACGAAGCGCCAGGCCCTGAAGGGTCTGGCGCTCTTTTAATTTTTACAATTGTATTTGGGACTAGAAACCAATATGTAAGTAACCAGTGGTTTGTGGATTAGCCCAGAGACCGGCTCTCGACCCAGCGCAGCCACCAATTTTGTTGCATATTACCTCGTCAACCTTGTATTGCCAATAATCAACGTCTTCTTGCCGCCCTGTCATTATTTGACTTGGAATCGCGGTTTGATCACCGGTTTTTTCCGCTAGCATTAAGGCATCTCCGATTAGGATTTTATTTTTGTATTGCGCTGCGGCAATGTAGCCATCTTTGCGAGAAGTATTATTCATGCCGTCAAAAACACCCAGATTTCCATTATCAACCACTGAAGGATCGCCAGGATTTTCAAGCGCGGGATAATAACCGTCAGCCGAGCATTTTAGCTCAACTTTATAAACGCCAAACAGGTTCATCAATATAAATATAGCAATACCAACCCAGTTGGCGGCTAGCCAGGCCGAGGCGGTTGCTGAGGTCATTAAATAGGAAACAGCGAGTGACACAAGCATGGCGCCGGTACCGGGAACCATTACAAGGGCACTTTCAAGTTGCCCAATTTGCTTTGCGAAGAGCGTGCTAATTATGAATGAGACTAGAGCTGCCTTGAGTTGAATAACTTTTTCTTGAGCAGCAGCTAGGTTTTGTGCCGCAACAGCTGGGTCGATAACTCCGAAGGCAGATTGGAATTGAGCGAGTGCCAGGGCGCTTTTAGCGGCAGTGATATTTCTGTACATGGTGTATGCGGTATAGACAGTTCCCGTTGGAAGGCCAAGCGCTTTGTCTGCCCAAGCGGTTAACTTCCCAACTGCCCAATCTTTGACAATTGTGGTCACACTGGGGACAACAAAACCGCCTATGCTTGTTTGATAGCCACCATTGCCATTGGTTCCGGTAAAATTGTGGTTTTTAATTCCGTACAGAATTGAAGTGAATGTGCCCTCGGGCAGACTAAAACCGAGAAAGTCAGAAAATTTACCATTTAGCCAACTGTCGAGGTTAGTTAGACCTGTTGTTCCCAGAGAATCCAAATCAAAACCATCGGGATCTTGTAAGTAACTTCTAATTTGCTTAATTGTTGCTAGGGAGCTTTCGATGTTGCCAAGCGAAATGCCGCCAATGCTAACATTGCGTAGAGCGTTCGTTGCGTAGCTCATTAGGATATTGGTTTTTTGTGTTCCAGTACCCTTAAACATTGTCCAGGCAAAACCAGCTGGAATATTAGGATCGATTTGGTACATTTTGGCATCAGCCATGCGGTACATTAGGTTATTGCGATAATCTTGACGAGCCTGGTTGGCCGCGGCTTCCTGCTGGGCAATGGCATGTTCCATAGCGCTAGGATCTGCCAATTCGTCTTCGGCAGGTGTCCATCCTGTTGGCACTCCATTATGTGTCTGGAAATCCGCCGCCGCGCTTGAAGCGTTATCGTAATAGTTATAGGTTGACCCGTTGATCATTGGGTCGTATGCATCATTGGCGGAGTTATAGTTAAAGGAGGCGTTGTAGTTTGTGGTTGTACTAGTGCGGCCCCAAATGTCGGTAGTTGTTGTTGTCGCAACTCCTGGTGCTACTGCGCAGTCGGCAGCAACAACTCCGGACGGACACTGAGAGCCGTATTGATGTGAAGCGGTCGAGCCAGCCATTTCAGCTTCGTTGCTGATGGTGTCAAGAGGATTGGCGGCATGGGCTTGCCAGTCGTAGAGTGCTTGCTGAGATGCGGTGTTAGCGTATTGTTGGGTTTGAACTGGGTTGCCCATAAAGGCATAGTAAACGTCTTCAAATGAAATTCGGTAATATGCAGGCATATTCACGTGGTGGTCAGTGTTTTTGCCGTCATCATAAATATGAAGGGCTTCCAATGCCTGGACTCCGGCCGAGACTTCTAGTATGCGCAAGTCGCCGTGAATAAGCATGTTGGCACTTTCATGGATTAGGGTGTAGGTGTCTGGCATGCCTTCGTAGGTGCCTGTTGGTGCGGCGCTCGGAACGATGCCAAGATTTGTTATCCAGTTAGTCACGAGTTGGGTGCCAATGCGGTCGGCAATATATTCCCAACGATTATTTAGATTTGTGTATCCCCCGCTTCCATAGTCTACCGTGTCACTCGTAGTGTTTGTTAGGCAATTTCTTGGGTCTTTGTTGCAGAAGGAGACCTGAAATGCATCGGTAAATGATGCGTTTTGCCCCTGAATCAATCCTAGCGAGTTATCCAGCTTGGTTAGCGCGCTAGAAATAAACTCGAAAGCGGCTCGACGCGGATCCTGAATAATATTAGCGATTGTGCCCGGTTTTAAGCCAAGTTTGGCATCGAAATTAACTCCAAAAAGGGTCTGCAGATCGTTGTAAATATTTACGTAACTGCACGTTGGAGTGCTGACATTGGTGTAGTTGGGACCGTGAGTAACTTGGCCACAGGAAGTTATGCCATCAAATATCTCTTTGACATGGCCAACAAGGTTAAAGCTGGTAGCGATGGCTGATGATGCGTAGTCGCTGAGTCCTAGTAAGTTTAATATATTACCAGCGTTTTGGGTCAGTGTCTTGCCAGAAACAGTCCTTTTGTATTCGTTTGGAGAGTACCCAACAGTGCCAGAGAGCATTTTTTGTGTTGACCCGGCACCAACTCCAACCAAGTTGTCAACTTCGCCTACGCGTTGTTGGAAGCGGTAAAGCTGGTAATTGGCACCAGTGGAGCTAGGGTTTGTCA
>JBAXWD010000071.1:0-3498 GCA_037128645.1 Candidatus Berkelbacteria bacterium | reverse complement strand
TGGCCGCGAAATCGAGTTCTGTTGCATTTGCCTGTGAAATTTTGACTTTTGAATTACAATTTTGACTTTCAACTTTTGAGTTTTGAATTAACCACTCGAGATTTTCTCTGGTGTCAGAAACCGCTTTTTCCGATAAATCAGAACCAATAACATCACAACCAACAGAGATTGCTTCAATCAAAACATTTCCAGAACCACAAAAAGGATCCACGACCAAAGGTCGTAAACCCGAATGACGAATGCAGAATGAGGAACCACTGTCTTCGTCATTATTAATTCTGGTTTCGTCATTAACTTGGCCTACGGCCAAGTTCACCATCATTCTAGCCAGTTTTGGTGGCAACATACCTGATTTGGCATCTGATTTTGGTTTATCATAATCATGACGGGTCCACTCGTTGATATTTTGCACTGCGATTAATTTGCCAATTCCAGTTTCGAATAAACCATATTCAACATTATCCAAATCCATTTTATATTGGAAAGACTGAGCACTGGAGAGCCGATCACCCTCTTTGCCGTCTATAATTCGAACTGATTTTTTTGCCGCCTTTTTAGCCGACAGCGCCATTCTGAAAGTGTCAACCTTGGCAGAAGAGTAATTTGACAAGCCAAAAATTATCTTTGATGATTTATCTTCAGCCAAAAGAAGATTCTCAATTTTTTCATTAGCTGGAGCGATTTTCTGAAAAATTTTCACTGTGCCACCAAGAATTTCAATTAATTTTTTGACTTGACCGCTGCTAGCGGCTAGTTTGATCTCTAAAACTTGATCAGATAAGATAGAAATGTTCGCAGGGGAAAAACCAAAATCAAAACTAGCCAAAACGCACTCCAATTCTGTTTGGCTAATTTTATTTTCCCGACCCAATACGAAATAAAAATTGTTATATTGTTCCATTGTTGTATTGTTGGAAGCCAGCAATTTAACAATCGAGCAATGAGCGATCCGCCCAAAGCGAAGAGCGACAACAATTGAACCGAAGAACAAATTTAATATATCAGAAAATAAATATAAATCAATGTCAAGCGATACAGACCTGAAAACCCAATTTGTACATCTCCACGTCCACTCACATTATTCCATGCTAGACGGCATGGGTAAGATTCCTGATTTGGTAGCAAAGGCTAAAAACGACGGCCAGCCTGCACTTGCCTTAACCGATCATGGGGTAATGCACGGTATTGTTGAGTTTTACGAGGAGTGCACTAAGCAAGGGATCAAACCAATTTTAGGCATTGAGGCCTATGTAGCTCCAAGGACAATGAAAGACAAGCAGCCGAGGGTTGATTCCTCTGCCTATCATTTAATTTTGTTGGCCAAAAATGAAGTTGGTTATCGAAATTTAATGAAGCTGACATCACTCGCCCATCTGGACGGTTATTATTACAAACCGCGCGTCGACAAAAAACTACTCAAAGAACACTCCGAAGGTTTAATCGCCTGCTCTGCTTGCGTCCAAGGAGAGATCCCCAGAAAATCGTTGGAAAATATTGAGGAAGGCCGAAAGGCACTAAAAGAATATTTGGAAATTTTCCCCAAAGAGGATTTTTACCTTGAAGTCCATCACCATCCAAACACCGTGCCGGAACAAAAAATTGCCAACAACAATATTTTTAAGCTGGCTGAAGAATTTGGATTAAAAGTTATCGCCACAAACGATCCACACTACGTTAATTCAGATGACAATATTGCTCACGACGCGCTGATTTGTTTGCAAACCGGCAAGTTAGTTGGCGACACCAATAGAATGACAATGGCGGGCGATGATTACTCGCTCCTAACTCACGCCCAAATGTCGAGCAACTTTCCCGACCACCCGGAGGTGCTAACCAATACAATCGAAGTCATGAATAAATGCGATGTGCAAATTGAGCTCGGTAAATTTCGGTTTCCAGAATTTCCCCTGCCGACCGGCGAAACTTACGAAACATACTTGCGCAAACTTATTGATGAAAGATTGCCAAAAATCGTTTCCGAAATTACTCCGCAAATTCGCGAACGAATTGATTATGAATTTAAAGTAATTAAGGACAAAGGCTACTTAGGTTACTTTTTGATCGTTCAAGACTTCTTTCACTTTGCTAAACAGCAAGGAATACCAACCAATACTAGGGGCTCGGCTGCTGGCTGCTTCATCTCATATGCGTTGGGAATTACCGGCAAACAATTAAATCCTTTTGATTATAACTTACCTTTTGAACGATTTTTAAATCCATTCCGTCCTTCTGCGCCTGATATTGACGCTGATATTGCTGACGCTGGACGGGACGAGATTATTCGCTATGTTTCCAACAAGTACGGCAGCGACCACGTGGCACAAATTATTACCTTTGGAACTATGGCGGCCAGAATGGCAGTTCGTGACGTTGGCCGCGTACTCGGCATGAGTTACTCCGAGGTTGATATCATTGCCAAATTAATTCCACCGCTAAAAACCACTTTGGACAAAGCGCTAAAAGAAGTGGCCGAACTACGAAATTTATACGACTCTGACCCAAGGGTTAAACAATGTATCGACATAGCTAGAAGGCTTGAGGGCGTCGTTAGGCACGCATCTGTCCATGCTGCCGGGGTTGTCATTGCCCCGGAAGAAATTACTAATTATACGCCCGTCATGATGGATGCTAAGGGCGACCGCCTAATTACTCAATACGAAATGCATGCTGTAGGCGAAGACGGTATTGGCTTAATTAAAATGGACTTCTTGGGCTTAGCTAATCTGTCAATTATTCAAAATGTCATAAAGATCATCGCCAAAACCCAAGGCGTTCAAATCATATTGGACGAAATTCCGCTTGATGACAAAAAAACTTACGAAATGCTCTCGCGCGGCGAAACAATTGGTGTTTTCCAGCTCGAATCAGAAGGCATGCGCAAAAACATTAAGGAGCTTCGACCAACAACCATTCTCGACATTATGGCAATGGTGGCGCTCTACCGTCCCGGGCCAATGGCCTTTATTCCCGAATATGTTGCCAGAAAACATAATCCGGCCAGAATCAAATACTCCGACCCACGCTTAGAGGCGGTTTTAAAGCAGTCCTTGGGGTTAATCGTTTATCAAGACGATGTTTTAATGATTGCCATAGAGCTCGCCGGCTATAACTGGGAAGAAGTTGATAAATTCCGCAAAGCTATCGGCAAAAAAATTGTTAAAGAAATGGCAGCTCAAAAAGATAAATTCTTCCGCCAAATTATTGAGCGCGGAATGAGCGAAGCCACAACCAATGAACTTTGGACTCAAATAGAAACCTTTGCCGGCTACGGTTTTAACAAAGCTCACGCCGCCAGCTATGCCTTGGTGGCCTATCAAACAGCCTATTTAAAATCGAACTTCCCACCAGAGTATATGTCGGCGCTTATGACCTCAAACAAAGATGATCTAGATAAATTGGCAATGGAAATTGAAGAGTGCAAGCGGATGGGAATTGCCGTGCTTCCGCCTTCGATCAATGAATCATTCGTCGACTTCGGTGTGGTTAAAGAAACCGGTA
>JBAXWD010000070.1:0-3513 GCA_037128645.1 Candidatus Berkelbacteria bacterium | reverse complement strand
AGCTGAAATCGCTGATTTGAATATAAAAGGTTTAGAATTAAAAAAGTTGGATGATATTTCCTACCAACAAGCGCTTTTAGCTGAATATCAGGGCACCAAAACTGAGGCAGATAGACTAAAAATTCCAAACATTACAATTGAACTACCGGAAATTACAAACGAAACCGTTGGTGAACTTTTATCTTTTTGGCAACTGGTGGCATTTTATTCGGCAATTCTCCGCAACGTAAATCCTTTTGATGAACCAGCCGTCACCAACTCCAAAAACATAACTATTGAAGAGATTAAAAAGATTAGTTAATAATTATTTGCACCAGGAGAAAAAATGAGTTCAGCAGTAAGACATTTTGTTTTAGGTTTAGTTCTCGGCGTTTTAAGTATAATTATGCTCTACATTATGTTTAATTCCGTTGTACGAGACAACAGCATCAATTATACAAGTGCAATTATCGTAATCATCGCCTACGGCGTCGCCGCAACGATTATTGGCGAGGTTCTAGCAAAGTTTTCTTCAAAGAAAAAATAATTTGTTCTATAATTTCAATTTTGCTGCAATTGTTTCCGCTTGGCCGAGAGCGTACTCTTTGTGTGGCCAAGGCTGAAGCCCATCGTTTTCGTAGCGCGGAATGATGTGAAAATGAACGTGCAGCACCGATTGCCCTGCGGCAGCGTGAGTATTGTTGGTAATATTAACGCCATCAGCACCGAATTCCTCAATGATATGTTTACCGATTTTTTTTGCCAACTCCAACATTTTCGCCGATGTGTCCGCCGGCGTTTCTAAAATATTAGCAAAATGTTTTTTCGAAATCACTAAAGTGTGCCCTGGGCGAACTGGCATAATATCGAGAAATGCTAAAAGTTCTTCATTTTCATAAATTTTATTCGTCGGAATCTCGCCTCCAGCTATTTTACAAAAAATACAATCTAACATTTTGGGCTCCTTGTTGCATCAATTATTATATAGCGATATAATTACAGTGTAACAAAAAATAATTAAAAGGGAGAGTGGTATGGCCGAAGCAGAAGAGAAAAAAGTCGAAGAAAAAAAAGAGGAAGTTGCACCAGCTGAGGCGCCTGCAACCGAATCAAAACCTGCCGCAGCACCTGCTGCCGGTGAGACAAAGAAAGTTAACTGGGTGCTAGCGTTAGTCCTGTCAATTCTAGTTGGACAACTTGGGGTTGATCGGTTCATTATGGGCCAAGTAGGACTTGGGATTTTAAAACTGATAACAGCTGGCGGTTGTGGAATTTGGTGGATTGTTGACATCATTCTAATTGCCACCAAACATCCGTTCCCAGGTGTCGAGTGGGTAGAGTAAGGAATATTCTATTTGAATTTTTGAGTTTAGGCTCACCAAGAGCTGTCGTGGTTGATTTCAGTGTGGTTTTATTCGCATTGGCAATCATCCCGACAGCTTTTTTTGGTCAACCTGGAGATATTTGTATTTGGCATCGCTTCGTTCTACCTTGGTTTTTTCACGGCCGCTGCCCAGAAAATGGACTTTTTGCCCACTGTTTTTGCCCCGGCTGTGGAATTACTCACGCCATGTCAAGGCTAATGCACGGCGATTTTGCCGGCGCATACTTATTTAACCATTTAATTTTATTAGTCGCTCCAATAGTGCTGATTTTGTTATTTTGGAACTCATATTTGTGGATAAAAAAAGGCCGGTAGCGTGGTGCTGCTTCCGGCTAGGTCCTTCTCGTTGGCCGTCCATGATGCAAGGCATCAATGATAGGGCGCGGGAATAGTTCGTGCTGATAATGCGGTGACGGTGCGGGCTCATCTGGTTGTTCGTAATTCTCCATCAAGGCGACACACTCTCTGTGTAGCTTTGCGCCGATGACTCCGGCTTCCAACTCCAAGTCAAACGATCGCCGACACAGCACTACGCCGCTTTGGACCATGCAGCTGACGAGCTCCGCCAAGTCGGGAACCGGAAGGCTCATTAGGTGGTCACGATGGTCACCAATTTCACTTAGCAGCTGGTCTACAATCGGCAGACGATAGAAGGTACTATCCCTAACGACCGCTCCGACTGCAGCTGCAACCAACTCGGCTGGTCGATATTCCCAGTTGTCACTGATCTTCTCGACCGCTAGAAGTTCTAGCGCCCGCCGATAGGCAAATGGGTCGTTGCGCCGATACAGACTATCATATGAGTCAAAATGCATTGCCCTATGGCTCTCTGGCTGCCAAAATCGACCGGTAGCGACAAACTTGCCGCTCTCTACCCTGGCCTCGGGCCAGCAGTTCGACTCGACAACCTCACCTTCAAGCAGAAGATTCCGCTTTACAGGGTGAGAAGACGAAAGGAACACAGGCCAAAAAGCATCCGACTCTCGGAAAACGATACTCATGGAGACTGGCTCCTTTCTTCGTTTTGTCTGCGATAGCAAAATCATTATGCTTTAAAAAAACCTTTTTTGTCAAATAAAAAAATCCAGACTAATCTGAATAATGCTAAGAAATAATTATTTTAGTTCAATCGAAATTGGACAATGGTCAGAACCAGAAACTTTGTCCAAAATATCCGCGGAAACCAATTTTATGTTTTTTGATGTGAAGCAATAATCAATTCGCCAACCTAAATTTCGTGCTCGGCAATCTGCTAGCCATGGCCACCAGGTATAGTGTCCGCCAGCTTGGTGGTATTTTCTAAATGAGTCAATGAATCCCAATTCGATAAGATAATCCAATTGTTTCCGCTCCTCAGGCGTAAACATAATGTTGTTTTGGTTGTTTTTCGGCCGGGCTAAATCGAGCTCTGTGTGGGCAATATTAAAATCACCGATAATAATTACCTTCTTATTTTTTAGTTCTTCTAATCTGAGAAATAATTTTTTGTAAGCTAATAATTTATATTCTAAATTCTCTTTTTGTCTTCCGCCGTGCGGCAAGTATATATTAATTAGAATAAAATCACCGAAATCAAGTTCTAAATATCGCCCTTCGTGATCAAAACGTTTATCCCCTAGTCCTAATTTGACATTTTTTGGCACTTTTTTCGAAAATACTGCTACTCCCGAGTAGCCTTTTTTGTCGGCAAAATTTGTTGCCACAAAATATCCTTTAGGAATTTCAATTTCATCAAAATCCTCGGAATCAATTTTGATTTCTTGCAGACAAACAATATCGGCATTGGTTTTTGAAAACCAACTCCAAAAACCTTTTTTGATCACCGCGCGAATTCCATTTACATTCCATGAAACAATTTTCATAGTTTTATTGTAGCACATTGACATATATCATTGGTGATGATATAATTTTGACACTACTGCGAGAAAGGGGTGGCTATAGTGCCGCCATTTGACCAAGACGCTGAAGACGCCCGACAATTCGCTCGGCAGGAGACGGTTAACCGTGCTGTCGCTGCTACCGACTCAGTCATACTCGCCTACGACGGAGAACGCGAAGAGATGACGGTTCAGGTAGCGCACTGTCTGCTCGCAATGGCGACCGAGGCAGCGACGATAAGTTTCGCTCACTCTGTTGAAGTAGCTGCCTAC
>JBAXWD010000007.1:0-15050 GCA_037128645.1 Candidatus Berkelbacteria bacterium | reverse complement strand
GCCGAGACCGGAGCAGAGTAGGCATATGCCTCCAGCGGCTGGATTGATCAACTTCATTCCCAGCAGCGCGGGGCCATAACCCTTGAAAGCATCAAGGATGAAAACCGGAAGTCCGATTCTCCAGCCCAAGACCCGAAAGGCGTTGTGGCACCAATCGAGTTGGATCCGTGGTCGCGGATATCGTAGTCTGGACCGTTGACGAGCTTGCCGAACCAGTAGCCGAAAGGCATGCTCCCGGCTATGTACGACAGGACAATCAGGCCAACAACCTCTAGGGTTGTCATGTTCGAGCTCCTTCAGAATTGTCAGAGTGTATTGCTCGGCAAAACAATAACAAAAAAAGCCCTGTCCGTCAAGGTGGGGGGTAAATTAGGTCAACTAAACATTAAAGCGAAACAGTGTGACATCTCCGTCTTTGAAAATATAGTTCTTGCCTTCGGTTCGGACCATGCCATGAGAGCGGGCACCAGCCCAACCTGCTTGGGCGTAGAGATCTTGCCAGGAAACAACTTCGGCGGCAATAAAGCCCTTCTCAAAATCAGTGTGGATTACTCCGGCAGCTTCTGGTGCTTTAGCACCGTTGCGAACTGTCCAGGCTCTAGTTTCTGGCTCGCCAGAGGTAAAATAAGTTATTAAATTTAGCGCCTTGTAGGCCTCTTTTATCAGGCGGTTAATACCAGTATCGCTAATGCCAAGGGCTTCGAGGTATTCCTTTTTTTCCGCATCATTTAAATCATTTAGCTCCGACTCTATCTTTGCTGATATTGGTATAAAATTTACTTTTTCATTGTTAAATTGCTCTATTGCTTCATTGCTAAGAAGCTGTTTTTCAGAGCAGTTGGCAACGTACAATATCGGCTTCATTGTCATTAGCGCCATTGATTTCACTAACCGTATTTCATCTTCAGATAAGTCAGCTTCTCTAGCATTTTTGCCGTCGCAAAGTTTTTTGATTATTTTATCTAGCGCCTCTTTTTCCAGCTTGGCGTCTTTTGAACCGGCTTTGATATCGCGGTCCAAATTGTATTGACGCTTTTCAACTGTTGCGATGTCGGCGAGTTGGAGTTCGGTTTCAATAGTTTCAATATCATCTTTTGGATTAATTTTACCCGCGACATGGGTAACATTTTCGTCTTGAAAAAAGCGCACAACCATGGCAATGGCATCACATTCGCGAATATGCGAGAGGAATTGGTTGCCAAGACCTTCACCTTTGGAGGCGCCACGAACTAAGCCAGCAACGTCGACGAATTCAACTGCTGTTGGAACTATTTTTTTTGATTTGGAAATCTCCGCCAGTGGCGCTAACCTCTCGTCGGGAACTTCAACAATTCCAACATTGGGCTCAATGGTGCAGAAGGGGTAATTGGCTGCCTCTGCTTTTGAACCTTTGACTAGTGCGTTGAATAATGTACTTTTGCCGACGTTTGGTAGCCCGACAATTGCGATTTTAAGTCCCATGCTTAAAACATACGCGAAATGAGGTGGAAAGTAAAGAATATGTTAATATGTTCTCGGAGGTGGTTACCATGAAACCCACGAACATCTTTGAGGCTGTCCATGCCGGCAGTCGCAAGGCTGTTGCAGAGTTCATCGGAGAGGTCCATGACCTCGATGAAAACGGCATGACGCCGTTGCATCACTCCGTCAACGGTTTTCACACCCGTATCACACACGACTTACTGGCAGCGGGTGCTGATACCAATGTCCAGGACAATCTGGGGCGAACTCCGATGCATCTCGCATTTGAACCGACTGGAAATCTCCGACCGAACTGGTGGATGGAGTCTGGCCAGATACGTGAACTACTCGATCACGGAGCCAGAATGGACATTGGCGACAATGAGGGTAACACAATCCTCCACATGGTTGTACAGGTCGTCTGCGTTTGGTTGGCATATCATACCGCTATGTGGAACCTGCTCCGCCGCGGTGGCGTTCGCAACATCCCGAATGCAAAAGGCGAACGCCCATCGGACTTGACGAAGGTTGTTCGGCCGCAAACTGAACACTGGTGCGAACCAGTCAAGCGTCGTTGTTTGGCCTTGCCGGCCTAAGTGTATCTGAACGAGCTGTGCCCGCGGGAACACCGTGGGTTTTTTTATTTGAGCTTATGAATTATAATATTCGAAGAGGGCATAGCCCTTTTTTAGTACACTGATTTTGTTACACGGATGGTCACAGAAGTAATCCGAAAACAAATTCAAACAAAGATTTGGAGCGTGATTGTTTTGGAACTGAGCTTGCCAGTTGTTCACATTGTTGCCGAAAACCTGGCCGCAGGTTGGGAACAGGCGGTGCTTGAGACCTGGGAGCGCGGTGCTCGCATCGCTACCCAGTACGACAAGCCCGGCGATCCCGAGAGTCGCGACGTCTCGCTCTTTCTGGCCGTCGCCGACCCCTTTGCTGAGCCGCGCATTCACCGCGCCATGCCTGGCGGCTTCGATGATCTCGAAGTCTACCGTCAGGAGGTTGTGGACGGCATTCACGATCACTGGATCTGTCCCGAGGAGGGCAAGTGGCAGTACTCGTACCACGAGCGTATCGCCGCTTACAGCATCCCTGGCTTGCCGCATCCGATTAACCAGGTTGACTACGTCGTGGAGGCTCTCTGTGAGGTCCAGCACACCCGCCGGGCGCAGTGTGTGCTTTGGAAGCCTTGGGATGACCCGCAGTGCGACCATCCCGCTTGCTTGCAGAGGCTGTGGTTCCGGATCTTTGACGACCGGCTGCTGCTGGCCGCTCACATGCGCAGCAATGATGCGTTCAAAGCTGCCTACATGAACATGTACGCCTTCACAGACCTGCAGCGGCATGTGGCCGAGCGGATCAGCGAGCGCCTGGGCCGCATCATCACGCCTGGCCAGTACAATCATGTCGTGGACAGTTTCCATATCTACGGCTCGTACTTCACGGACTTTGAGGGCTTTCTTCGGACCGTCGAGACGCGCACGTTCGAACAGCGCACATATCGCACCGAGGACATCCAGGTGCTGATTGACGAGGCCAAGGTCAAGATCGCCGCCGCACTTGCGCACGAAACCAAGAATGGCTGATTTCATCGCCCGAGATTACTCCGACCACCCCGTCTTCGCTGGCTGAAGGCGGGATTTTTTTTGTTAAATTGTGATATAACTATCATAGCGCTAATCATAGTTGAGGTGTTTAAATATGCGCGGAGACCTCTTGTCAGCCGAAGAAATCTTCGGGATTATGTGGAGCTACGGAGCCATATCTCTCGAAGACTCGTACAAAACTCGTTACAACAGTTTGCACAATGACGCTCCGCCGAGCCCATATCGGCTGGAGATCAGGCCTGAACCCGATGGCCCGCTCGACCCCGACTTCGTGTACGAGATTGGCCGATTCCAGGCCGATCAGCTGGTCAAGAATCAGGAGCGACCGCAATTCCAGGGCATCTTTGGTGTGCCGAACGCTGGCAATCTCTTGATGAAGGGCTTTTTCGATCAGTGGCTTCAGAATCTCTATCCTATCGCTCTGGAAAAGACGGAAGACGAAACTGGGCGCCGGTTCGGATTGGCCGTGCCGGAGTATGAGCACCCTCCCTGGGTTCACGCCATTTGGGGTGTCGATGACTTGGTGACATCGGCAATCACCAAGTTGGCGGTTGCCGATGTTTTCAAGAAGCCGGTAGTCGGCTTTTCGGTGCTCTTGGACCGAAGTGGTGGTAACGCCGGGCCAATATTGGCTCAGCACGGGATCATGCTTCATGCCTGTGCTGACACATTAGCGATGCTGGATTATCTGGTGGGCGCCGACCTTGTGTCCGGAAGTCTGGCGGACGAAATCGTCGAGAAAGACACAACATTCTGCCGCTACATGGCAGACCATCCATGACCCGCCCTTTGCCACTACACCTGTTCCGCCCCTGGCAAGGGGCTTTTTTATTAGTTCTAGAATTTTACAAAAAAGTTTCAGAAGTTTTCTGCTAAAATAAAATTATGAACCTTGGGTTAATATTATTGGTTATATTTCTTTTAGCTCTACTATTTGGGGCTATTATTCTATTTTTGAATCGAACAAAAAAACACTGGATTAAAAATCGGTCAGGCGAAGGCCTTCCGGGGCTCGACATCGTTATTGGCGAGACTGAAGATACAACTTTCAATAAACTAAAAACTGGAGCCGACGGTGGTTTCAACTTTGATTTTCGGGTAGGTGAAGCGACCATTTCAATAGTTGAGCCGAATCTTGGTATTCGAGAAATTGTAGATCATCCAGAAACAACAGTAGATAATCACGGTGATGCCACTTTTAAAGTTAAAAGTGCAAATGAATCGATTGTGTTTATTGTTGCGCCGATAGGGCACGCGAGAAAAAAATCAAATAAATCATCTAAAACAAGGTCCCCGCATTCACGAGGATGACGTTATGAAAAAACTAATAAAATCCTTGGCAATTCCGCTGATACTTCTGGCTACTCTAGTAATTTTTTTGGTTATCGCTTCAATATTTTTCCCGACTCCTGACGCTTTACTTGATTCCTTGAAATATTACTTCGCCGTTTATGGCTACCCAGTGCTTATCTTTTCGGCAATCATCGAGTCGATCCCAGTTATCAATTTATATTTTCCCGGCTCATCCATCATACTTTTGGCGGCAGCGTTTTCTAGGCAAGGATCATTGAATATTTTCACAGTAATATTTTTAACCGCAGTATCGTTTTCTGTTACATATGCCCTTAACTATTGGATAGGCCATGCCGGTTGGCATAAATTATTCGAGAAGTTTGGCATGGGAGGGGCGCTGGACAAAACTAAGGGGCAAGTTGGTAAATATGGCAATTGGTGGATTTGGATTTCTTACATTCACCCAAACTTGGGGGCATTAACATCAACGGCTTTCGGAGTTTTGAAATTACCATTTACGCCATTTATGATTCAGTCAGTTTTTGCTAACCTGGTTTGGACATTTTTTTGGGGATTTCTAATGTACTACAGCTCAGGAAATATCATTCAAATTCTAACTGCCCGCTGGTTGTTGATGGCTGTTTTGATACTTTTTATTGGGATAAAAATAATTTCAGAAGTTAGGAAAGGCAAAGGATTGGGTCCACGCGTTCGCGAGGATGACGGTGTCAAATGAAAAAGTTTATTCTAATCATCATTTCACTATTACTAATTGCCGGTAGTTACTATTTTTTCTTTATGAACAAAGCCCTGGCACCGGGGAAATCATCACCTACAACTAACGGCCAAAATATTCCAGTGGTAATTGTGCCTCATTTTAATGATTTTGCTGCAAAGCGAGCGGAACTTTTGAAACAGGTTGGTGCTATTTATAAGCCGGAAACGGCGATTGTGGTTTCGGTCAATCATTTCAATACTGGCGGCAGTAACATTATTACGGCAGAGAGAACTTGGACATTAAATGGCGGAAATGTTTCCTCTGACGCAACGTTGGTCAAAAAATTAGCTGCATCAGGCGTTGCTTCTAGCGATGAAAATGCTTTCGCAAATGAGCACGGGATTACCAATGTATTACCTGACGTCCGAGACAATATCGCCGGAAATATTTTGCCAATTATTATTAAAGACACTACGCCTCGTGATCAAGTCGACAAATTGGAAGACTGGATTGATTCCAACTGTAAAGACTGTATGGTCATCGCTTCCGTTGATTTTTCCCATTATCAGCCTAGCGCTATTGCTAAAGTTCATGACCAATTTTCTATCCAAGCATTGCGAAACATGGACGCTGATCAAACGTTGGCGGCGGAAACAGATTCGCCACAAACTTTGTATTTGGCAGAAAAAGTTGCGGCCAAAAACAAAGCGACTAATTTTAACCTCTTCTATAATAGTAACTCGGGCGAAGTGGGTAAAAATGACGATGCTGAAACTACCAGTGTGGTTTTGGGATATTATTCAGACAAGGTGGCGATTCCCACAGCTAGCGGAATACCATCAACATCCTTCGTCATTGCTGGCGACGCAATGTTCGACCGCAATGTTTGGCAACGGTATAACCCAGATTTAAAAAAGGTTTTTGATAATTTTGGGACGCGGGTTTTTCGTGGCTCTGATATTTCGTTAATAAATTTGGAAGGTCCTGTTAGTTCAGCATCACACGAGGGGATTAAAACCGGAGGTATGAGTTTCAATTTTCAGCCACAGGTACCTTCGGTCTTGAAATATCTCAACATTGGCGAAGTTTCACTTGCCAATAATCACACTAACAACGCCGGGGCCAGTGGTTTCGCGGCGACTAAATCTATGCTGGAAAAATCTGGAATAAAGTATTTTGGATTACCGTCTGGCTATTCTGAGGCATCAGTACTGCGAATCCCCGGGGAAGTGCCAGTTTCTATTATTGGAATTATGGCGCTCGATAGTTTTGACGAAGCGGCGCTGGAGGCGAAAATAAAATCGGAAAAAGCGGCAGGGCAAACTGTCATCATCTTTCCGCATTGGGGGACAGAATACGCGCCAAAGCATTCAACATCACAAGAGCAAATGGCAAAAGACTGGATTTCTGCTGGCGCTGACATGATAGTCGGTTCGCACCCGCATGTGACTGAAGATTTTGAAATTGTTGACGGCAAACCGGTAGTTTACTCACTGGGAAATTTTGTTTTTGATCAATTTTTTAGCCAGGAAACTCAGGAAGGTTTAGTGGTCGCTGGTACTATCACTAAAGACAAAATTACTCTGAGTTTTCTGCCGACTGTGGAAAAAGCAGTAAAGCCAGAGTTTATGACTGGAGCCGATAAAACTGCAAAAATTAAAACCATCATCGATCTGAGCTTAGCCACTGGATTTAAGAAATTAACAAGTGATACAATTGAAATAGCTAGATAATTGGAAATTATTAATTGCTCTAAAAAGAGAGGGGAACTATGGAGGGCGAGGAAAAATTAGAGTCGGAGCATATTGTTCTGCCGACGAAAAAGAAGAAGAGTTTGCTTTGGTTATGGATTGTGTTAACAGCAATTGTTGTCGGTGGTGGAACTGCCGCTTTTGCCTACAGAGGCGCAATTAAAGATAAATTTTGGCCAGCCAAAACTGAAACGGCAGTCACGACGGCTGATACCACTACAAAACCCGCAACTACAACTACTCCAACTGCGACATCAATCAAAATTGTTGATGATGGCATTACTTGGCTAAATCCAAGGGTAAAGTTGGATGACCTGGGACTGTTTAAGGCTACTGCTCACAGCGCTGATGATCCTGGAGCGGGCTATACCGGGACCGATTATTACAAAGTTGCGACAACGTCGGACGGCGGGGAAGTAATTTTGGCTATCGCAAAAGTGGAAGAAATGGGGACGTTCGATGATTTTCATCACTTCAAGAAATTAGGTGGGGCCTACTACTGGTTATCGGAAAACTCTGACGTAGTTGGCGGCGGTGACGGTGTTAACGCATATTCCAGAACTAATTCGGAAACCAACAGCACTTTCATTATCAAGTCACTACAGTTAGATAAGACTATGACCGTAGGGTCTTCTAAGCTGACCCAAGATGGTACCAGCTCGCGTAGTGATTCGTTTGCTTCTGGCACTACTGCTGGCCAAAAAATTGGCGAAACTAAATGGGGTGATATATTCCTGCTTC
The DNA here is from genome assembly GCA_037128645.1 of Candidatus Berkelbacteria bacterium. Lineage (GTDB taxonomy): Bacteria > Patescibacteriota > UBA1384 > XYA2-FULL-43-10 > CAINNR01 > CAINNR01. The sequence continues at coordinate 7,470 of JBAXWD010000007.1, read as the reverse complement.
AGGGCAAAGCGATTGATTCATCAAATGGCGCAGCCAGTGTTGCTCAATATTACATTCTGCGCAACGATGGCCAGAGAATTCTGTACCATCCGGAACCGACATATCGTAATGATGATGGTTCATTCAACATAACTTGGAGTAATGCAGCTGGATCAGGGGCTAAGTTCTCTCAGATCAAAACCTCCGGTTGTGGCGGCGGTGGCGGGTCTTTTCCGCTAATCGCTAGCGGCGCTGATTTAGCGTCCAAGGTTTTGGTTGGAACTGCCGCCGACGGCAGCAAAGTTTACACTGTGCCGGCAACATCAAATTTGGCCAATTTTGCCTACGCTGTTTATAACCTGGATGGCATGACTGGTAAGGTTTCACAGGCCACAATGATGGCCAACCTGGGTTTGCTGGTCGTTCAGGACGGTTACGGCAATTGGGCGGGCTACATGAACGATAAATATGCGCCGGCGGTTGAGTGCGGAAAACCGGTCATATATCTTTACCCAACAAAAGCCACGCAAGTTTCGGTGAAAGTTGGGGCTGATGTCACAAAATCCGAGCCAGCATATGACAAGGGCTGGAGTGTTTTGGCAAATCCTTCTGGAATGCTGACACTTGGCGGCAAAACATACGATTCCCTTTTCTGGGAGGGAACAGGTTGGGGTAGTTATCCGGCGATAACATCCGGCACTGTGGTTGAGTCATCTAAAGTATCTGAAACTATCACGTCACAGCTTACAACTATGGGCTTGAACGCCAAGGAAATCGCCGATTTCAAGGATTTCTGGATGGCGAAAATGCCAAAAACCCCATATACACGCTTAACTTGGTTGACAACAGATCAAATGAATACTTTGGCGCCGTTGGCCGTATCGCCAAAACCAGACAGCATGATCCGCGTTTTTCTGGATTTTCAAGGATTGACATCTAAAGAAAGCATTGCACCACAAGTTTTACCGCATTATCAACGCAACGGATTTGCATTGGTTGAATGGGGCGGGCTGCTAACTACACAGAAATAGACGCAGAATTAACGCAGAAAAATCCATAGAATCTAGAAAATCAGTCTCGAAGAAATCCGGGATTGATTTTTTTAATATAAAATTGTATAGTATCTGTACTTTGCGCACCAGGAGGTACGTCACCATGGGTGATTGGGGAAAGAGCGGTACTGGAGGGTCTGACAAGGTCGTGCGAGGAGAGAAGAAGCGAAAGTGCAAGTCGTGCAAACGCAATGATGCAGTCATCGGTGACTTGTGTATGGGCTGCCGCCTGCAGCGAGGAGGCCGCTGATGCCGGGACTAAGAGACACCCAGGTGTATCGTGCCGCCCGTGCCCGAGGTGATGCAATCCGTTCTGGCGCACCGTGTGAGATCACAGCAGAGCAGAAACGAGGGTTGTATGTTGATTGCACCGGACTAGTCGGCGGTCACAGCCGTCGTGCAGTGCACATCCGTCAACCGCATCAGGGACCAGTCGATAAGTCAGGAATCAATGGTGATCCGGTACATGGTCGCCGCGATCCGAACCGTCGCCCGCCGCTTCTCGGCGCATAGCCGAGAACTGCTTAGTTTGCCGTGCCGCCGTAGTTTGGCGGTTTTTTTTATCAACAATAAAAAAATGACGGTTCAGTTTCGAACCGCCTAGAGCAAATCACCAATAACAGTGACATAGAAATGGAAATGGGCGCAGCGATGTCCGCCATTTGCATGTTGCTGAACGATTACTTTGTGATAGTGCAGCCAGCGATCTCCGCAATGTTCGGCGGACCACGAGAACGTGCCCCATGCTCCAGCGGAGTGGTCGGTTTTGGCGTATTCGAGCGCGTCCAGGATTTCTTGCAACACTTCTGGGCCGCTATCCATAAAGGCTGGCTGGTTCTCCCATCCATTGCATACATCCCGGTGCCCCTCACAATAGATGCGGCCGCCACCATGAGGATTCGGAGTAGTGCATGGTATAACTTCCCGCTCTTGTTTCCAAGCTACTTCCTCGAAATCGCAAGCCAGATCGATTGCCAGAAGCCAGTCCTTGACCTCATCTTCGGTTCTGATTGCTCGCGGCGATATTCCGGAGAATGAGAGAGCAGTTTCACGGCAGTGGCGCAGGTGACCATTGAGAGAATCCATTGGCCGAAGTGGCAGTTCGGGCGGCTTGCTAATGCGCGCCCAGATTGCCTGCAGCGATTCTGCGATTCGCCTTAACATTGGCTCAACCTCCTTCGTAAACAGGTCCGATTTAGGTTATCACAATGACGAGTTATCTTCAATCACTTTTAATCACAAAAGATGGTAATATAAGTCTATGGAAAAATTAGTTCTAATCGATGGTAACGCAATCATTCACCGGGCATATCATGCGCTGCCGAAAACGATGTCAAATCGCCGTGGTGAACAAACAAATGCGGTTTATGGTTTTACAACCACAATTATTAAGGTTTTGGAAGATTTAAAACCAAAGTATTTGGCTTGTTCTTTTGATTTGGCTGGCCCAACCTTTCGTCACGAAGCATTCACCGATTACAAGGCCACTAGAGTTAAGGCTGATCAGGATCTTTATGACCAAATTCCACGGGTAAAAGAAATTGTTACGACGATGCAAATTCCAATTTACGAAAAGGAAGGTTTTGAAGCTGATGACTGCCTCGGTACTATCGTTGAGAAATTAAAAAACTCTGATGTTGAAATTTACATTGTTTCCGGTGACAAGGACATTTATCAGCTGATAAATGGCAAAGTTTATGTCTATTCGTTGCGAAAGGGATTGTCGCAGATGCAGGTCGTTGATCATGAAACAATCCAGAAGGAATATAATCTTGATCCTCTTGATTTTGTTGACCTGAAGGCCTTGGCCGGTGACGCTTCGGATAATATCCCCGGCGTCCCTGGAATTGGGATAAAGACCGCAACTGATTTAATTCAACGGTTTGATACGCTCAATGAATTGTATGAAGCAATAGATCAAAATGCAAAGTGCAAAGATCAAAATGACAACGAAAAATGTAAAATTGAGGGAATTAAACCCAGAATATTTAATCTGTTAATTGAAAACAAAGACCAGGCTTTTTTGAGCCAACATTTGGCGACGATTCATCGCGATGTGCCGATTAATTTTGATCTGGAAAAGTGTAGGTGGGGCGAGTATGATAAGGACAAGTTAAAAAGTCTATTCGAGGAGTTGGGGTTTGCGTCATTGCTTAGAAGGTTTAATAACAGCGGAGAGTCCCACGTCGCCAAGGCTTCGCGGGACGCGCAAAGCGCGAAAGACGAGCAATTAAAATTATTGTAGTAGGGGAGAAATTATGACAGAGCAAAAAGAATCAGAGTTGGAAATTATCAAAAAAACAGATTTTATCATTGATTCAAATCAGGAACTTTCGTTTAAATCAGAAAAGGTTCTACAGTTTCTGCTTAAAGAGTTGGGAGTTTCGACCGGAGCGATCATTTTTCATGACCCGTTTCAAAATAATTTAAATATTCTGGCGGCCAAAGGCAGCGCAAATAATAAAGTCATTGACCTGGCATTTAGAAAAAAACAGACAATAGAATTGGGAATGGAAATAGCAGTCCCAATTTCAATTCGGCAAAAAGTTTTTGGCGTTATTTATTTATCTGGGAAGATTTTTGACAACAACGACCGAGATTTAATTCAGAGCGCTGAGGTAATTCTGGATGGTACGTTTTCAGAAGAGTTGAAAACCAGCGGCTTGCAGTCACTTTTTGAAAAGTACGTTGATGAAAAAATAATTAATAAAATGATTGACCACCCAGACAAAAGCCATATGAGCGGAGAGAGACACAACTGCAGCATTCTTTTCGCCGATTTAAGCGGTTTTACTAAATATTCAAATAGCCATGTGCCGGAAACCACCATTGCTCTACTTAATTTTTTCTACGGCAAAATGTCAGAAATAGTCCTGAAGCACGGTGGCACAGTTGATAAATTCATTGGCGATGAAATTATGGCGGTCTATGGCAGTCCACTACCGCAAAAAGATCATGCGGTTTCAGCAATTAAATCGGCAATCGAAATGCAAAAGTCGGCAAAATACATTATTGAAAAATTCAATATTCCTGATGGAGGTTTGTGTATTGGGATCGCAACCGGGGTGGTTATCGCCGGCGATGTTGGCTCGGAAAAGATGAAAGATTATACCGTTATTGGCAGCAAAGTTAATTTAGCCGCCAGGTTAACTAGCGCCGCGCCGAAAAACTCCATTATAGTTGACCTTGAAACAAAAAATGATGCGCCTGATTTTAAATATTTGCCGAGTGACCTGGAAGAAATTCGCGGATTTGCTCAAAAAGTTTCAACATATAAAGTAGCGGAATAAAGTAACAAAGTTGAAAATTTAATGAAAAATATCTTAACCAAAGCGAAAAATTTAGGCTGCATTGTCCCACATAAAAAGTGGAGCGATATTGACCGTGAGCTAAAACCGGTTTTGCGGGAAATGGAGAAAACTGGTATTAAGCTTAATGTTGAACTACTTGGTAAATTGTCAAAAAAGCTAGCAGCTAAAAGCCGAAAGCTAGAAGCTGAGATCCAAAAATTGGCTGGTGAGGAATTTAATGTTGCCTCGCCATCGCAACTCTCGGAAATTCTATTTAAAAAATTAAAATTGCCAACAGTTGACATTAAACGCAACAAATCCGGCATTTCCACTGGTGCATCGGAACTCATGAAATTGCGTGGCGAACATAAAATCATCGACAAAATTCTGGAGTACCGCGAACTTTCAAAGTTAATATCTACCTATTTGGAGCCGTTGCCGAAATTAGTTGATGAAAATTCCAGGTTGCATACCACTTTTGGTGAAGATACGCGCACTGGTCGGCTGTCATCGCTTAGCCCGAATTTGCAGAATATCCCAATTCGCGGAGAATTTGGGCCGGAAATCCGTAGTGCGTTTATCGCTGAAAAAGGATATAAGCTAATCTCTGCTGATTATTCGCAGATTGAACTTCGGGTTGTTGCTTGTTTAGCCCAGGACGCTGTGATGATGGAGGCGTTCAAAAATGGCGTTGACATCCACAGCAAAACTGCTTCTGAAATTTTCAGTACTCCAGTTGAGAAAGTTACCAAAGATCAACGGCGAATCGCCAAAACTGTTAACTTCGGGGTACTTTATGGAATTAGCCCGTACGGATTGTCACAAACCCTGGGCATTAAACAGGAAGAAGCTTCCCGGTACATTTTGCAATATTTCAAAATCCACTCAGGGATTAAGCGATACTGCGAGAATCAGATCGCCCTGGCCAAGAAACAGGGCTATGTTGAAACATTATTTGGATTTCGCAGGGAGTTGCCGGAGATAAATTCTGCCAATCGCAATATCGCGGAATCTGCTCAGCGGATGGCAATTAATACGCCGGTTCAGGGAACAGCAGCAGAAATTCTAAAGTTGGCGATGATTGAGCTCCATAAAAAGCTATCAGCTATTAGCTATCAGCTGCCAGCTGTGTCAGCGAAGCTGATCCTAACTGTTCACGATGAATTAATTGTTGAAGCGCCAACATCAGAAGCGGAAAAAATTGCTCAGTTGATGCGAGAAATTATGGAAAATGAGGTTAAGCTTTCGGTGCCGGTTGAAGTTGAAGTTGGAATCGGCGACAATTGGGATGAAGCGAAGCGCAATACAATATAAGGAAGTGTGCGGCCACAGATATATTCCACAGATCGGAACCGATAAATCCGAATCCGTGTAAATCTGTGATGAAAAATCAGTGGCAAATAAAAAGACCCCAACCATCGGGGTCGGGGCTGTGAAGTTGCTGCCGCCAAGGCGGCTAGTCGTCGTCTTCGGAGTTAGCCTCCCAGCGCTGGCGGAGATGGCGGATTTGTTTCATCGGATCGGTGCCCCATCGTTGCTTGGAGATGGCCAAGGCAATTGTCATCTGATCAGCGGTGAGGATTGCCTCAATGGCGGTGCCCAGGCTCTCCTGGGGCGTTCGACTCGGGTGTCCGGGAAATGCCGCCGCGATGCCGATGGTCAGAATGCCATCAGTGACACGAGGGTCACCGGCGAATTCATTTGGTACTGCCACCATGAGTGGGTGGGCAGCAATTGCCGGGCATTGCTGGAGTTGCCACAGTGTGTGTGGGGTGGGAACTGGTCCAGCCATTAATGACTGGACGACTTGCGAGAGGGGGATGTGATGTATCACGGTAGCGCCTCCTAATGTCTGGCCGAGATTAGTAAAAATGTTAGCACAAGACTATCTAATTAGCAACTATGATTAAACTTTATTACGGCGAAGATACATATTCACTCAACCACGCAATCAAGAAAATTGAGGCTGATTTTTCTGTTGCCAATTTCGGTGATATGAATATTCAGAAGCTTGATGGCGCCAACTTAACATATGATGGCCTAATTCGAAGCGCATCAGCTGTTCCGTTTTTAGCTGACAAGCGCTTACTCATTATTAATAATTTTTTACGTGATGGTGATGAAAAACTCCGTGAATATCTGGACGAGAACATGGATAAGTTCCCAAAATCAACTGAAGTAATTCTACTTGAGGATGGTGAGGTCAATAAAAATTTGAAATTATATAAAAAATTATTGAAACTAAAAGCTGTGGAGCATTTTCCGGTGCGTAAGGGATTCGAGTTGGAAAACTGGCTGTCGGCAATTGCAAAAGAGAAGGCAGTTCCAATAAAAGCCTCAGCAATTAGAAAATTAATTGCCACCGCCGGCAACAACAGTTTTCGCTTGACTAACGAACTGGAGAAATTAGACTTATTTCGCTTAGCACAAAATCAGACGGAAATTAGTGAGGACGATATTAACCAAATGGTTGAATCCGAGAATGATCAGAATATTTTTGACTTTATTGATGCATTGGGCGCCCGCAATTCACGATTGGCCTTAAAATATTTGCACAATTTACTCTTAGGCGGTAAAAATGAAAATTATATACTTTCGATGATCGTTTATCAGTTTAGGAATATGCTAATAGTTCAAGATTTGATTAGCCGTGGAGTAGTCCGCAACCAAATTCCTGCCGAAGCGGAATTGCACCCCTTTGTTGTTGGAAAAACCATCCGAGTGCTAAACAATTTCGACTTGCCACTGCTTCGAAGAATTTACTTGCGATTGCAGCAGACTGACTTGGATATTAAAACCGGCAGGATTGATCCGCGCTTGGCGCTGGAAAAGCTTCTAGTAGACCTGACAATATAGTATAATAGAGAAAACAATTTCTAATATCTAATTACTAATTTCTAAACAAGCCCAAATGATCAAATTTCAAAACGTTTAGGATTTAGATATTGGAGCTTAGATTTTCCCCGCCAGCGCGGGGTGAGAGGGGAAATTGGAGAGGAAAAAAGCCAACAAGGCACCATTTTTAGAGATTAATTGGCGGAAATTAATGTTTTTTTCTGCAGTTTTTCTCGTTGTTTTTGTTGCAGCAAAACTAATATCAACTGCTCGTTATTCTGCCGACGAGCCAATGGATAGCAGTTATTCAACAG
>JBAXWD010000069.1:0-3523 GCA_037128645.1 Candidatus Berkelbacteria bacterium | reverse complement strand
CATCCGCCGCAATTGAAAAAGCCAAGCTTCGAGGACTGCGAAAAGCCGACATTTTTATTTCCGGCGTCGGGTCAGGTCGCGATAGCGCAATTCGAGCGTTTCATTCTGCGAGTATAGAAGTCGATAAAATACAAGATGTAACACCTATGGCACACAATGGTTGTCGCCGCAAGAAAGTCAGAAGAGTCTAACCACACGGATATTGATCACAGATAAAATATAAGAAAGAAAAATATATTATGAACCACGGTTGCAGAAAATGTCGAAGAGAAACAGTCAAACTTTTCCTAAAAGGTGAAAGGTGTTTTTCGCCTAAGTGCGCAGTCGCTACTCGTCCTTTTCCTCCTGGACAGCACGGCCCATCTTCTTATACCAAACTTTCTGAATACGGCAAACAGCTTCGAGAAAAGCAAAAAGTTAGAAAAATATATGGCATAAACGAAACTCAACTCAAGAACTATTATGCTAAAGCTTCTAGCAAGCTAGGAGACACCAGCGAAAATCTAATTCAGCTGCTTGAAAGCCGTCTTGATTCAATTATCTACCGAATGGGAGTTGCGCCTTCAAAGTCTACTGCCCGCCAAATGGTTTCTCACCGCTTTTTCAAGGTTAATGATCGCATTGTTAACATTCCTTCCCACATTATCAATTCAAAAAGCGAAATTTCCGTTAATGATAAAAAGAATGTTGTGTTTGATGATAAAGTCAATCTGCCTTCATGGATCGCTTTTGATGGCAAATCCGGCATTATTAAGTTAAAAAATTTGCCAAACAAAGATGAAATTGAGCTTCCATTTGATATTAATTTAGTCATTGAATATTACTCTAGGTAATAAAAAAGGAGAGACTATGATTCCTGAAAACGAAATTCCAAGAATTAAAGAGCTGGTTGTCGACGAAACTAAATCTGTTTTTACAATAGAGCCGCTTTTACCTGGTTACGGCGCAACAATGGGAAATGCTTTGCGCAGAGTCCTTCTTTCTTCTTTGCCAGGAACTGCAATCTCTTCAATTAAAATTGATGGCGTTGCTCATGAATTCTCTGCAATTACTCATGTTAAGGAAGACATGATCGAAATCATCATGAACTTACGAAAAATTAACTTTAAATCGTATTCAGACGAACCAGTTACCGTTAGCCTGACTGCCAAAGGGCCAAAAGTTATTACTGCAAATGACTTCAAGTTGACCTCAGACGTTGAGATTCTAAACCCAGACCAATATATCGCCACACTAGACAAAAGCGCTGTCTTCGATATGGAAGTTGTTCTTGAAACCGGTCGCGGTTTTCGTCCAACCGAAGAAAAAGATGTTGAAAAAAGCGATATCGGCCGGATTTCCATTGATAGTGTTTTCTCTCCTGTAAAATTGATTAACTTCAAAACCGAAAGCACACGAGTTGGACAAATGACCAACTTTGATAAAATTGAGCTAGAAATTTCTACCAACGGCGCAATTTCACCACGCGATGCATTAACTCAAGCTGGAAAAATCCTTGTTCAACATTTCAATTACATTGCTGAGGGCAAACCTTATACAAGCGAAGAAGAAATTATTGCAGACGAAGAAGTCGCCGGGGCAGAAGTTGTTGGCGGACTTACATCATTGGCCGATACAGACCCAAAGACAAAGGTTGCCGACTTAAATCTTTCTGCCAGGACTGTTAATGCTCTGGTTAACTCCGGAATTAAAACAGTAGCTGGATTAAAAAGACTTTCAGATCTTAAGCTTTCCGAAGTTAAGGGTTTGGGCAAAAAGGGTTTCGACGAAGTTAAAGAATTACTAGCCAACTAATTATGCCACGAAAACTAGGAAGAAAAATTGGACACAGAAAATCGTTGATGCGCAATCTAGCTGCTTCTCTTGTTTTATATGAAAAAATTGAAACTACCGAGGCTAAGGCTAAGGATGTTAAATCATACGTAGATCACCTAATTACCATATCTAAAGCCGGTGATTTAAATGCTTATCGTCGTTTGTTGGCATATTTTTATGATAAAAACGCCGCCAAAAAGGTTTATGTTGAGCTTTCCAAAAGATATGCCGACAGAACATCAGGTTTTGTGCGCTCATACCACATTGGGAATCGTCTAGGCGACAATTCAAAGATGATGAGACTCGAGTTGGTTGACCGCAAGGTTTTTGCTGCACAAAAGAAAGTCGCCGACAAAGCAAACGATGCCAAAGACGGCGAAGACGTGGTTGACGAGAAGAAAATCCGCAAGAACGAAAAGAAATTGGAGAAGCTAACATCAACCTCACAAAAAGGCGGGATAATTACCTCGGTTAGATCAAAAGCAACTAGAAAAACTGGAGAGAAATAATGGACATGAAGTATTATCTAATTGATGCCAGCACCGCGCCACTTGGAAGAATTGCCACCCAAGCTGCTGTTTTATTGATGGGCAAAAATGATCCAAACTACGCTCCAAACATCGTTGCCAGCCATATTGTCCTTATTGTAAACAGCGACAAACTATTCCTAACCGGAACTAAAGAACTTTCAAAAAAATACTATCGCCACTCAGGATATCCTGGAGGCATTAAAGAAACCGATTTTGCTGATTTGAAAAAAACCGACTCTACAGAAATTATCAAAAAAGCTGTCAGAGGCATGATTCCCCATAATCGCTTGGAATCAGAGCTACTTAAGCATCTTAAAATTTATAAAGGCAGCGAACACTCATATCCAAAAGTTAAGCTAGAAGAGGTAAAATAATGGCTGATAACTCACAATATTATTACGGAACAGGACGAAGAAAAACTGCAACTGCGCGAGTTCGAATTTTTGCTGGTAGCGGTAAAGCAGTAGTCAACGATAAAGAAATTATCCTTTCCGAAAATGTAGTCGAGCCCCTAAAATTAGTTGGTAAGTTTGATTCCTGCGATGTCTCGGTTAAAGTTAACGGCGGTGGTAAAAATGGTCAGGAAGGCGCTATTCGTCATGGAATTTCTCGCGCTTTAATTGAACTCAATTCTGAATTTCGCCCAACTTTGAAAAAAGCTGGCTTTTTGACACGTGACCAAAGAGAAGTCGAGCGAAAAAAACCTGGTTTGAAAAAAGCCCGCCGCGCACCTCAGTGGTCAAAACGATAACACGAAAAATCAAACTCTAAATTCTAATATCTAAACTCTAAACAAATACTAATTTCAAATTCTCAAATATTTAAAACATTTGTATTTTGGATTTTGAAAATTGTTTAGAATTTAGGATTTAGCGCTTAGAATTTATTATTGAATATGTCGCAGCGAATTGAAAAAGTTAATGAACTCATGAAACAAGAGCTTTCCATGGCTTTTGTTTTTGATTTTCCTGGTGAATTTATTACTATAAATTTTATCCATACCGCACCCGATTTATCCAATACAAAAATATTCGTCTCCGTGACATCTGGTCATCAGTCTGTTTACGACGCACTAAAGAAAAAAACCGGGGAATATAGAAAGCTTTTGGCCGATAGACTATTTATTCACAAAATTCCTAAAATTGAGATCGCAAGAGACCAGATGCAATCCGAAATAG
>JBAXWD010000068.1:0-3569 GCA_037128645.1 Candidatus Berkelbacteria bacterium | reverse complement strand
ACTATCATTTTTTCCGACTCAAGTGATTCGATTTCCGGCTCAGTAGCAGGTACTGTTGGTTCCATATCTTCGCTGCCATCCCTGTCGTATTGATGAACCTTAACGCCATCAATCTCCTCAACCGGAGGAGCAATTTTTTCTGTCACACTTGGCTTAGGAATTTCAGCTTCCGGCTCCACAATCCCAGCTTTAGCGTCGTCAATACTTTCATAAACAGGGAGTCCTATTTGTGACGCTAAGTTGTGAGCGATGTTGTCGTTGGTCACCAGCGCCACTTCTTTTTTCAATGCTTTACTACGCTTAACCAAAAGCTTCAAGTTGACGATAGAATTGGCAAGCGTTGAGCCCCGAGGTATTACAAGAGAAACCGAGCGATCTTCGACTTTGGAAATCTTGTCGATAACATCGGTTATCTCTTCATCTGTCTCTAAATAAATCAGTTTGGACATAATATTAATTTAATTTAAAACTTTGAGCTGACGTAAGCGCCTTGTAATAATCATCTACGGTAATCAAATTTGACCCTACGAATAAATCGCCCGGTGTCCTAACTTCTACTTCATAAGAATTGCCGCCTTTCTGTATCTCCCAAACATAGTGTTCGTCAATTGCCGGATCGATAAAAAATTTTGCTTCTACACCATTTATAGACGAGTCTTGAAGCGCATATATTTCCGCTGATGATTCAAGCTTTGTATCATTTGGAAATGAGTAAACTACAAAGAGCTCGCTTCCCAAAGTCGAACAATCGCCGCCACCATTTTTGATAGCGTCAGCGGCACATTGATCTCCAGCCTTTTTTTCTGCCTGAGTCATCAAGCTAACACTATTATTACTATTCTCACTCAATATCCAGTCAGATGGGTATTTAAAACTATAGGCCGCTGTTTTATCAGTGTAAGTTTTCCAATTTGAAGTATCATAGTTTTCGACATTCCATGGTTGTTTTGGTAAATTGTTTAATGCTTCTGCGCGATCACTAGATTTTGCCGAATCAATCTTTCTGTTCATAATACAATAAACCCCACCGCCAACAATGACAGCCGTGATGACAATGCTGATGAAAATTTTCCAAAAATTACTCACTTATCTCCTCTACAATGTTGCAAATGTTGCCTTAACGGTTTTCCAATCATCCCAGAAGGTTTGGCCATCAGTTGGCATTGCTTGCGCTTGACTATAATAGAATGCGTAGTTGGCGTTGCTTTTAATATATGTTGGAGTTTCTGCTTCTGCATTGTCGGCCTCATAAGCGGCCTTGTTTGCCAAGGTTGCGACCGAAATAGAGAACGGACAGTAGTAACCAGCCTTTTTGTCTTGCCAGCTAGCGTCTGTAGTTGGGGCACAGACATATAGATATGCTGTCGCATGCGGATCACTGCTTGGGGCAGTTTCAACCACCGAATAATTTGTCCACTTGCTATTGAAAGTTAGAGTAAAACCGTATTTGGCATTGGTATAGAGCCAAGGATTTGGAGCCGGTGACTGCGGAGTTGCTTGTTGAGTCGTAGAATCACTGCTGGATGATTTTTTCGCCGCTTCCGATTGAGCAATATATTTATCGAGTGTTTTATTCAAAGATGCAATTTGTGTATCCTTTGACGTAATAGTTTTCTTGGCAAAATAATTAGTTGCATACCAAGTACCGCTACCGGCGACAGCGGCCGTAACGATGATGCTAATAAAAACTTTCCAAAATGATGACATAGCTCCTCCTTAATTATTCCTTCAATGAATCAACTACCCTATCAATTGTCCCACTGATCACTGACGGCGTGCCGGCAAGGTCAATGGCCATGTTAGCCAGTGCCATAGGCGTGATGTCTTGCGGATCATCCAGGCTTTCTGTTTCGTCTAAAACCGAGGCCACATCGCGCGGCCGAATAAAATTCACTTTTGGTTTTTTGGCGAAAGGCAGGTCATCTACCCACTCAGAAGTTTCGAGGATTTTTTTAATATCTGGTAACATTGATCCACCACCGCAAAGCAAAATTTTTGATGGTAACAAATCAACGCCGGCAAACTCCTCTAATGCTAATTGTACCCCGGAAACCCAGGTCGCGCAATCACCTTCCAGGGCTTTTTTGACTTTTTCTGTCTTAGTTTTTTCTAATTCCCCAGCCGAATAAGCCATTTTTAATTTTTCCGCTTCCTGAAAAGATAAATTGAATTCGTTGGTTAATCGTTTAGTAAAAACTCGCCCGCCGATGGCGAACATTTTTGTTCCTTCGACTCCGCCGTTGCGAACGACGGCAATATCGGTCGTTCCGCCGCCAATGTCAATGAAGATGGCTGAGAACTCAACTGATTCCTCCATACCCATACTCCTGGCCACTGCATATGGCTCGGCCACAACACCCAAAAGATCCAACCCCAATCCTTCAGTGATTGTTTGCAAGGCTCCCAAATGAACTATTGGGGCAAAAGCGTTAAAGATTCCAACTGAAATATCGCGGCCCTGAAAACCAACGGGGTTTGTTACTTTGTAACCGTCGATTTTAACATCAACCACGGCAGAATTAACCAGGCGAACATCAATTTCCGAATAACCGGTTTCCCAAGCTAAATTGGCCCGAGTTTTCTCAAAAGCTTTCTTTTGAACTTCTGTGATAATGGTTTTTAGCTCTCCTACAGTAACTTTTGATTTTGGCGCCGGCCGCTGATAGTGAACGGTGGTAGTTGTGCCTTTAACCAGCTCCCCAGCGATACCAACCACACACTGTGTTGGTGCGACGCCGGATTCCTCCGCGGCTTGATCCAGCGCTTTTTCACAATTGGCAATGACACCGGAAATATCAGTCACTCGCCCGCCCTGCATGTCGGATAATTTCTGTCGCTGGCGGCCACAACCGATAACCGAAGCTTGGTCATCATCAATACGAAAAATTAGAGCCTTAACAAATTCAGTCCCGATGTCGAGAGCTAGCGCATAATTCTTCTTTTTTCCCATGCCAAGAAATCCCATTTCGCCCTCACTTGAATATCAAAATAAAGTTTCCTTCTGTTGATACTATTATATATCGCCAGCGGCAATTATGCAAAAGGCTGGATTTTAATAGCTGCGTGTGGTATAAAATAAACACTACTTTCAGGAGAAACAAGATGCCAAAACTCGGTAGAGAGATCGGCAAACCGAAGAAGACTCCGTTGTGGCAGATTATTATGGCTTGGTGCCAGACAACCCTGACTAACCTGTGGCCTTCTCGGTCAGACAGTGCGGCTAATGTTGATGGCAACAAAACCGCCGGTCTCTTCCATCGGCCAAAGGGCATCAAGTCGACTGGGGTCAAGGTGATCTGGGCCATCGGGATTCTGCTGGCAATCGTGATCTTGGCAGGTCTCGCATATCTTTGCTATGGCTACATTGCCGGTATGCATGCTGCGGGGAACTCAACAGTTCTCCAATAACACCGCAACCATCTTTTGCTCGTCCCGGCTGTCGTTGGTCGGGCTTTTTTTATCGAAATCAAAATTTATTTCCGAGTTGAAGTTTCAAAATCAAATTTCAGTGAATTAAATGACGTCCTCCCCGCACTCACCGCATTGGCATGCCGATCGTACGGGGTTTC
>JBAXWD010000067.1:0-3612 GCA_037128645.1 Candidatus Berkelbacteria bacterium | reverse complement strand
GCTCTAAACCTGTTACAGTTCAGAGCGGTCTTCCGAAAGCACTCCTATTTCTTCAGAATCCCATCCACCTCCTCCTGGCAGCGGCGGCCCCAGTTGCGAATGCTTGCCAACTTCTCGTTGGAACACTCGCTCAGCTCGCCCAGGCTGTTGATGCCGCTCTTCTTCAGGCAGTTGTATGTCCGAACCGACAACGACAGGTCCTCAATCGGCGTGTTGTCAATGCGGATCTGCTCAGCCTCGAGGATCTTACGCGCCAGCCCAACCCGATCGGTCTCGAGCTGCTGAACTTCCTGCCGGAAACGGCGATCGGAAATGACACGCCGCGCCAAGGCCAGCGTCTCGCGCTGCTCGTCTAGCAGTTCGGTGTGGCTGTCAATCATCGACAGAGATGTCAGCAGAGCATCAACAGGACTATTATTCATTTCATTCCTCGCGTTAGCCCGTCGGCATTGTAATCTCTCATCAACCTATGTAAATAGGCTGGTGGAGATGGGTGAGCTCGTGCTGAGCTCACCCATGGTCGATCCAAGCACTGCTGCTGGCGTCCCAGCCCGCTTTAAGACGGAGGCTCCAAATGCCTCCAGCGGAGCGATTGGACTGAATCAGTAATTTCCCGGTTTCCCAATCCATAGATTTGGCTTTTCTCCGAAGCACTTAGTTTTCACGCTAGTGTTCGGCAGAACCGGTGCGCCATCTTCGAGGTTACCCTCGGAAACGGCTCCGAACCAGTTATAGTTCAGAGCGGTCGTCCGAGACAATCTCCTTTCTTAACTCCTATTCCTTCTGCGAGCCAGAATGTCGGCCAACTCTGGAGCCTGGTCGCGCTTCAGTCGGACGGTGCTCACGACAGCCTTATGGTAATCACGCGCCTCCTTCCAGGTGCTATGGCATATAGTCTCCCGCTCGGGTCCATAGCTGATACTGATACGGGTTTCAATACTCCCCCAGTCAGCATTGTCTGTATACGTGCTAATGCACGCTAATTCGCCATCTCCACCAAGATCTATCTCATCCTCAAGATGTGCGGCCGACTCATCGAAGCCGAAGCGGATAACGAAGGCAGTGCCGAAGATCTGGTAGGTCTTGTTAATCATCTAAATTTCCTTGCGTTTAGCCCGCCGGCACTGATTGTGATCTGCCTTACGAGCGATTGGCTTGTTTGCCACTTCGATCGTAACAACACATTGTAGCACTGATTTGGCATATTGTCAATATATTAGACGATGTTTGCTGTTGCCAAATACTTGACTAAATTGAGCTAATTGTGCTAAGATTATTGTGTTATCGACGATTTTTTGGACGATACATGAACAAAGAGGAAACATTAGTAAAATTCGGATTAGAAGAGAAAGAAGCCAAAGTCTACTTGGCTATTTTGGAGCTTGGCAGCTCGACAATTACACCAATTGCCACTCGAGCTGGGATCAAGAGGACGTCAATTTACTACTTTATTGATCACTTAGTTGAGCTGGGCTTGATATCGAAGTTCGAAAAAAACAGTCGGATGAATTATAAGGCCGAGTCACCAGAACGCTTAATTGAGCTTGAGAACGAAAGATTGGCAAAACTAAAAGATAGCCTGCCAGCATTTATAGACCTGTTCAACTTGACCCCACACAAACCCCGCGTCAGCTATTTTGAGGGGCCAGATCAAGTGCGAAATGTTATTCGCGAGGAATTAAAATGTAAAAAGGAAGCACTTTATATTTGGCCAGGGAGCGCAACAGCTTCGATCGGTGGAGTGAGGGCAATATCTGAGATCGACAAAGCTCGAATCGAAAAGGGGATTTTTATTAAAACTATTCGCTACAAAGACGCTGACATTAACTACGAAACCTCATCACACGGCTTGGAATACTTGCGCGAATTGCGATGGGGGCCAGATAATATGAAAGTTGATGTCGGAATTGGAATCTACGACACCGGGAAAATTAGTGTTTTCAGCACGCAAAAAGAGAATTTTGGCATGCTAATTGAGAGCAAAGAACTATATGAAGCCATGAAGATTTTTCACAGGCTGCTCTGGGAAAAGTCCACTGAAGCAAAAGTCGGCGAAGGCTAAAATTGAATTAAAAAAGCGGCCTGCGAGGAGCAGACCGCCTGAGTCATTTGCGTTTGTGAATGCGCGAGACGATAAGTGTCAACACGACCATTGCTAGTCCAGAAGCAATCCATGTTGGTCCGACATGGAACCGAAGTGCTACGGCGCCGGAGACTAGCAAACCGACCATAGCGCCAAAGTGCGAGGGAACAGATCCACACGAAAGCAACGTCGCCCGTTCGTTATCTGCAACACCATCGTTGAGATAGGCATCACGCAACGGAGCAAATAGTCCTCGACCAACCTCATGCAAGAGGAAAAAGCCGAACGACATTAGCCATGGCGATGCAGCACCAGCACAGATGATGAACAGGCCAATTGCAACCTGGACACCAATTAGCGCCAGTCGTTCGAACTTCGGACCGCGCCGCAGTATTGCTACAAGCT
Organism: Candidatus Berkelbacteria bacterium; assembly: GCA_037128645.1. Taxonomy (GTDB): domain Bacteria; phylum Patescibacteriota; class UBA1384; order XYA2-FULL-43-10; family CAINNR01; genus CAINNR01. The sequence continues at coordinate 1,124 of JBAXWD010000067.1, read as the reverse complement.
GAGCACCTAGCATCATGGCAATCGACATTGCCGCCCAGATGTAGCCAAGCTGCGCATCTGACTTCAAATGGGACCGAAACCAGGGTTGCCACTGCATGTTTGGCGCCTGAATTGTGACGGACAACACCAAGCCAAGGAGCATAACAAGCGTGATTACCCCGCCCTGGCGAATGGTTGCTATGCTGGTTCGAAACTTGGACGTGAAGCTGTGAACCATCCACTTGAGGCTGGGGCGGAATTGCTGCCGGTAATCCTCTCTCATAATAATAAGGGCGACTATGCCAGTGATGCCTGCACCAACAGCACCAACCCACCAAGGGTAGGTTGGATTGATGACTGCAATCCGAGCACCGATCACGCCGCTGATCATGCCGACGATTTTCGTTAGTTGTGCCTCTCTAGCAAAGATCTTGGACTTATCTTCGCAATAGCCATGATGGTCGAGCGAAGAAACAATCCAGGCCTGATACGCTCCGCTACAGAATGTTGCGCTTACGGCACCAATTGCCTCGGCTGTGATGAAACCAGCGAAGTTGTGCGAGGTTGCGTAGACTGACAGCGCAACCACCGACAGCCCACACGACAGCACATATGATGTCTTGCGGCCGAAGCAGTCGGCAAAGGCTCCTGTTGGAATCTCCATTAACAACATGGTTGAGAAGAAAACGAAGTTAACCAGCCCAATCTGAAACAAGTTGAGACCCCCTCGACTCATGAGAAAAGTCACATATGTGGCAGTGAAGGCGCTGTGAGCGAAACTATTCATCAACGACAACAAAAAATACTGCCTGACAACCTTCTTAATCACGCAAACCACTTCCCTTCAAATTGTGTACGAACATAGCTAAAACAAAAACGCCTTGGTCTAGCTAACCAAGACGTTCTTCAAGTTATATATGAGTTCTAAAAAATCACGTTATATAATCAAATGAGGAATCAGCTCGGTTAGACAAACTAAAGGTGGCCCAACGAAAAGTTGGGTTGATTTTATATCCGAGCATAGATTGTATGTGGATGAATTCCATAGTATTTGGATTATAACCCAGTAATATTTGGTTGTCAAGCTTTTCGTTCTGTTTCAATAGCTTGGAAACACCCTGATGATAAAATCAGGGATATGTATA
>JBAXWD010000066.1:0-3668 GCA_037128645.1 Candidatus Berkelbacteria bacterium | reverse complement strand
CGCGCCGCGACCCATCGTGCCGTAGAGCTTGTTGACTTGAGCGATCAACACTTCTTCGACCTGGCAGACCTCATCTTCCGTCCAATTCCCGCCGTGATTCCGCTCGAACTGCATCCAGCGCTGACACCACAGCTTGAAAACGTCCAGAAGAACAAGCGTCAGGAACTTCGGGTCAGCGAAGTGCGACAAAGCCCTAGGCATCGTTGAGCCTCCGGAAACAAGATTTGAATTTAGTATATCAAAAAAGACCCATGACAATGGATCTTTTTTTTCTACTATTTATTTTACTTGGGCCAATTTGAGATCATTATTGAATCGGCCAAACCTGGAACGAACTCCCGCAGTTCTTGCCAAACAGCATCTGTCACAAATGGAACGTATGGGTGCATCAATACCAAAGATTCTTTTAGGATTTTAATGAGTATCTTTTTGGTATTAGCTACTAGCTGATAGCTGTCAGCTGACAGCTGATCCTTGGTTGCTTCAATATATTCATCACAGAATTCATGCCAAAAGTACTCATATAACTCTTCGCCGGCAAGGGAAAATTGAAACTTGTCAATATGGCTTGCAACTTTTGACTTGATAGACTTGTGACTGTCTAATATTTTTTTGTCAGCAGGTGTTAACAGTTTCTCATCAATATTTAAGTCGGTAATTTTTGCCTCACCCAGTTCTCCGCTTTGCAAATCACCATCAGTCACTCGCAAAGATACAAAACGCGAAGCGTTCCAAATTTTATTAGTAAAGTTGCGGTAACCCTTAATTTTACTCTCACCAACCGCAACATCTTGACCTGGGGTTGAGCCAACAATCAAAGCCATTCGCAGCGCATCAGTGCCGTATTTAGCAATTAAATCTAGTGGGTCCAAAACATTTCCAAGCGACTTGGACATTTTTCTATTCTGTTCATCACGGACTAAACCGTGCAAATAGACGGTTTTAAACGGAATTTTTCCTGTAAGTTCCAGCCCCATCATAATCATTCTGGCCACCCAGAAGAAAATGATGTCGTAGCCGGTTTCCATTACCGTTGTTGGGTAAAATTTTTCAAAATCTGGTGTTTCGTCCGGCCAACCCAAAGTACTAAATGGCCAAAGCCCAGACGAAAACCAGGTATCTAACACGTCAGAGTCCTGAATATAACCTTCTGGCGGATTATCTCCGACATAAATGTCTTCTTCATTAAACTTTTGACTTTCAACTTTCAACTTGTCACTTGAATTCCGGTAATATACCGGAATTCGGTGCCCCCACCAAAGCTGACGGGAAATACACCAGTCGCGTATGTTATCGAGCCAGTGGAAGTAAACCTTTTCAAAACGCTTTGGAATTATCTCAATTTCCCCGCTCTTTACCGCCGCTTTAGCCTTCTCGGCCAGCGGTTTCATTTTCACAAACCATTGCAAACTTGGTAGTGGCTCAATTGCAGAAGAACAACGATAACAAATTGATAAATTATTTTCGATATCTGTTTCTTTTTCCAACAAATCTGCTGATTTTAGATATTCAACCAGTTTTTCTCTGGCTTCCAAAACTTTCATGCCCTCATACTTGCCAGCTTCGGCCGTCATTTTGCCGTACTCGTTGATAACTTTTACTTTTGGCAAACCGTGATCCTCGGCCATTTTCCAGTCGATCATTGAGTGGCTTGGAGTAACTCCAACGGCACCTGTACCGAATTCTTTATCGACGGCGCGATCAGCGATGACTTTGATTGTTCGCTTAACACCGTCCAAATCTGTCTCAAATTCTTTGTCAATAAGCTCCTTGTATCGCTCATCGCCAGGATTTACTGCAACAGCCGTGTCACCAAACTTGGTTTCTGGGCGAGTGGTAGCAATAGTTATTGGGAAGTTTTTATCGTATTTAAAATAATAAAGCTTGGCTTTTTGGGTTTCATGTTCAACTTCGTCATCAGCAATGGCTGTGCCGCATTTTGGACACCAGTTTACAATGTACTCCCCGCGATATATCAAATCTTTTTTGTAGAGGTGTACAAAGGCTTCCCGGACGGCAGATGACAGCCCTTCGTCCAATGTAAAACGCTCTCTGTCCCAATCACATGATGCACCAATTGCTCGAAGCTGCTCCAGAATTTTTCCGCCATATTCCTCTTTCCATTTCCAAACCTCTTCGACAAATTTCTCGCGACCGAGTTCGTTTTTGTTGATGCCATCTTTTCGCAATTTTTTGTCAACAACAGTTTGAGTGGCAATACCAGCATGATCCATTCCAGGAATATACAACGATGCGTCACCGAGCAATCTGTGATAGCGAATCATTAAATCTTGCAGAGTTGTTCCATAGGCATGGCCAATGTGAAGCTTACCGGTAACATTCGGTGGTGGAATAGCGATAACGAAGGGTTTACCGTCTGGATTTATCTCCGGCTTGAAATAGCCAGACTTCTCCCAAAGATCATAGAGTTTGGATTCCGTTTCAAAATGCTCCCAGTTTTTTTTGAATGTTTTCATCTGTGCTTAATCCGTGTTAAAAATCCGTGTAGTTGAACCAGTTTTTGTAGAGACCTGATTCAATCTCACTGTGTTGCCAGTTTTTTGCAAATGTTTTTTTCATTAGACTTTACGAACTTTATAAACTTTCAACTTCAAGAACTAATTTACCTTGCTTTTTGTGGATAAATATTGTACATTATTGTCGCTACTGATCGTATCGTAGCAGAAGCCGTACCATTTTTCCAGATGGAGGCATCCGCAAATGTCCCACCCCGCCCGAACCGCAGCAGAGCCCACCAAGAAAGCCGATGACACCGGAGGAGAGGTCAAGGTGGCGCGACCGCCAATAGTCATGAGCGGCGAACTTCCGTCAGTGTACGTATACCCTGGCATACTCGGCCAGCACCCTGGCGCAACCTGCAACGTCCACAAGGCGCCGATGTACAGCTTCGCTGGTGGCCATCTCGTCTGTCTGCACTGTGTCGAAGGTGACCTGATCAGGCTTCCGGAGCCTCATCTTTACCATGACCAGTTCAAGGCCATGCTCGCCCCAGACATCTGGAGCCAGCTCGTCGGGCCATCCAAGCAGGCTGCCAGTTGTGCGAAATCAACGCCGCAACTGAGTGTGGCACGCTTCGTCCTTCTCGCTTCTCACAGGCTCAGGGTGCCACTGGACATCGTGATGACCAGTGTCCTCAACGGCACAATCAACACGCTCATACCGCCGCCCGAAGTGGTCGCGGTCTAGCCACCTCTCCGGTGGCATTGCCGTATCCGCGGACACAGCGCATCGTTGTCCGCGGACTTTTTTTATAACAAGACACAAAGATATCGCCGGCGGCGAATTCATCGCGTTAAAAAACATCAGGGCATTGACCTTGATGTTTTATTTAAATAGCTAAATTTGAATCAACTGTTGTGCCAAACAGGTCGGGGATATTGTTCTTTTCAATGTGATAAAACGCCGCCAGCCCAATCATCGCTGCATTGTCGCCGGCCATCCCGGGACCTGGCACATAGAACTCTAATTTATATTTTTCTTCAACTTCGCCATTATATTTGTCGATGCGATTTTTTAGCTCTTCTTGCAATCTACGATTCGCTGCCACACCACCAGCCAAAATAATTCCTTTCGGCCGATACTGCCGTGCAGCTTTGATTGCTTTAACAGACAAAACTTCGACTGCCGCCTCTTCGAAAGCCCAACAA